>JACMNW010000466.1 GCA_014378345.1 Pseudorhodobacter sp.
CAATCATCAGGCCGCACCGAAGTGACCGGCGCAAACGTGCTTGTCGCCATTTTTGCTGAACGCGAATCCAACGCGGCCTATTTCCTGCAGGAACAGGACATGACCCGCTACGACGCGGTGAATTTCATCGCCCACGGTGTAGCGAAAGACCCATCTTTTGGCGAACCAAGGCCTGTGACCGGTGCCGAAGAACACCATGAGACGCCAAAGGCCGAAGCAGGCGATGCGAAAGAATCCGCACTGTCGAAATTCTGCGTCGATCTGAACGTCAAAGCCAAGAAAGGCGATGTCGACCCGCTGATCGGCCGCGAAGCTGAAGTGGAACGCTGCATTCAGGTTCTTTGCCGTAGGCGGAAGAACAACCCGCTGCTGGTGGGCGACCCCGGCGTTGGCAAAACCGCCATTGCCGAAGGTCTGGCCTGGAAAATCATCAACAAGGAAACGCCGGAAATTCTGGCACGCGCCACGATTTACAGCCTTGATATGGGGGCGCTGTTGGCTGGCACGCGTTACCGGGGCGATTTTGAAGAACGCCTGAAAGCGGTCGTCAAGGAAATCGAAGATCACCCTGATGCCATTCTTTTCATTGATGAGATCCACACCGTCATCGGTGCCGGTGCCACATCGGGCGGTGCCATGGATGCGTCAAACCTGCTGAAACCGGCGCTTCAGGGCGGCAAACTGCGCTGCATGGGATCCACCACGTACAAAGAATTCCGCCAGCATTTCGAAAAAGACCGCGCCCTGTCCCGCCGTTTCCAAAAGATCGACGTGAATGAGCCGTCAGTTCCAGATACCATCAAAATCCTGATGGGGCTGAAGCCGCATTTTGAACAGCACCACGATCTGCGCTACACTGCCGAAGCGATCAAGGTCGCCGTGGAACTTGCCGCGCGCTACATCAATGACCGTAAATTGCCGGACTCGGCGATTGACGTGATCGATGAAGCAGGGGCCGCCCAGCATCTGCTGGCCGATTCCAAAAAACGCAAGGTCATCGGCATCAAGGAAATCGAAGCCGTTGTCGCCAAAATCGCCCGTATCCCTGCAAAATCGGTCTCAAAAGATGATGCCGAAGTGCTGCGCGATCTGGAAAAATCGCTGAAACGTGTGGTGTTCGGGCAGGACAAAGCGATTGAAGCGCTGGCATCTGCCATCAAACTGGCCCGCGCGGGCTTGCGCGAACCGGAAAAGCCCATCGGCAACTACCTGTTCGCGGGACCAACCGGTGTCGGCAAAACCGAAGTGGCAAAGCAACTCGCGTCAACCTTGGGCGTCGAACTGCTGCGCTTTGACATGTCGGAATACATGGAAAAACACGCCGTTTCCCGCCTGATCGGTGCCCCCCCCGGCTATGTCGTCTTTGGTCAGGGCGGTATGCTGACCGGCGGAATTGATCAGCATCCGCATTGCGTGCTGTTGTTGGACGAGATGGAAAAGGCGCACCCCGATGTCTACAACATCCTGTTGCAGGTGATGGATCACGGCAAACTGACCGACCACAACGGACGTTCTGTCGATTTCCGCAATGTCATCCTGATCATGACGTCAAACGCCGGCGCGCGCGAACAGTCGCAATCGGCCATCGGCTTTGGCCGCGTACGGCGCACGGGTGAAGATACCGCGGCGATTGAACGCACGTTCACGCCGGAATTCCGCAACCGCCTTGACGCGGTGATCAGCTTTGCCCCGCTTGGCAAAGAGGTGATCCGCCAAGTGGTCGAGAAATTCGTGCTGCAACTTGAAGCACAGCTTCTTGATCGCAACGTGCATATCGAAATTACTGCCGAAGCCGCCGCTTGGCTTGGCGAAAAAGGCTATGACGAAAAAATGGGCGCGCGCCCCCTTGGCCGCGTGATCCAGGAACACATCAAAAAACCACTCGCCGAAGAATTGCTGTTCGGCAAGCTTATGAAGGGTGGTCTGGTCAAAGTCGGCCTGAAAGATGACGCGATTATGCTGGATATTGAAGAGCCGCAAAAACCGGCACTGACCAAATCGAAACCGCCGTTGTTGACTGCGGGATAAGCGTAAGACGAGAAAAAACCCCCGCACTTTGTGGGGGTTTTTATTTGAGCTGCGGTCAAAACATAATGTTGGATATACAGCATGAAATATGCCAGCCCCCAACCGCCGCGCCACCAGTTTAACGATGGACCGCCAACTCTGAGATGATGCGCGAGATGTGGGTATTCCGCGGGCTGCTGAAGCAGGGTTAACCGCAGCAGTGAAAACAGCGCGCGCTGAGGCATAGAAGCGTGATAACGCAGATGCCATCGCTTACTGGAACAAATATTTGGAAGAGAACGGCCTGCCACTTACCGATTTGCGGCAATTCTAGATCGACATGGCACGCCAATTTGACGTTTACCGCAGACCTAATGGTACGCTTGTCGTGGACGTTCAAAATAGCCTGCTGGAGGCTCTTTCGACGCGCGTCGTTGTTCCTTTGATCGGAAAGACCAAAGGCGGGCCCGACAGTCGAAGTCTTAATCCCAGCGTATCGTTCGACGGCAAGGATTATTTGATAGGCACGCAATTTTTAGCCACGGCAACGCTGGCCGAACTCGGCTTGAACATGGGCGATATCAGCCACAAGCGCGACGAAATCAGTCGCGCGCTTGATCTGCTCTTTACCGGGTTCTAACCCCCTTAAACCACTGCCCGCTTATACAGATGCCACGTCGAATGCCCCAAAATCGGCAGAACCAGCACCAGCCCCAACAGGGCTGGCAGTGAACCCAGCGCCAGTGATCCGGCCACGATCAGCCCCCAAACCCCAATCGGCACAGGGTTTTTCATCGCCACTTTTACCGACGTAACCACCGCCATGGGCAGACTTACATCACGGTCTAGCAGCATCGGGAACGACACAACGGAAATCGCCAGCACGGCGACGGAAAATGCAAATCCTAGTGCCATGCCGATGATCATCATGGCCCAACCCGCTCCCGTTGTGAAAATGTCATGCACGAAAGCTGCAATAGAAGCGGGCGCTTCCGGCCCCAGAGTGGCATCAAAAATCAAGTTTGCCGACATGATCCAAATCAGAAAAACGACAACATGAAATAGGCTGAGGATCAATATTCCGCCGAATTTCGGTGATTTGATCACGTCGAGATAGGCAAGCCAACCTGTCGGCTCGTTTGTTTCGCGGCGGCGGCTCATTTCATACAGGCCGACGGCTGCGACGGGGCCGGCCAAAGCAAAGCCGGACAGGATGGGAAAGACGAGTTGGACGAAGTTTCCTTTGAGGGCAAGTGCTGCGAGGATGCCACCAATGACAGGGTAGAGAAGGCAAACGAAAACGACGTCTGATCTGAAGGCCATCACGTCGTCCCAGCCTTTGCGGAGGGCTTCGCGGAGGTCAGTTAATGTCAGCTTTCTGATCTGCGGGATTTCAGTGCTCGCCGCGGCTTTTGTTCCGACGGAGCTTGCGACGGAGGAAGCGTAGCCGAACGTCGATCTGATCGCGCCGAAGGCCCAGGATAGCGGATTTCCGATGGTATCTGGCATCCGTGATCCTCCTGATTTCAGGTTTCAACCCGGCTTTGTCGCTGCCGGGGCAGGTTTGACGAAAAGCTAGTTTTGGACTTGGATCACTTGACTGCCAAAGTGTATCAGGATTATTTAAAAACTGCGCTCACAATTTCGCAGGCACGTTGTAGGGGGCGCGACATACGTGCCATGAATTTTAAGATATTGATATTAAATAATTAAGTAACTTTCATAACGGTTTCCCAAGCCGTAACACTGCTACCTTTCGGTCAGTTTCAGCTCGATCCGCCGGTTCTGCGCCAAAGCATCGGGGCTGTCACCTACCGCCACGGGGCGCCATTCGCCAAAGCCGGTTGCTGCCATTCGGCTGGGGGGAAAACCGAGATCGTCTTGCATATACCGCACCACAGACAATGCGCGGGCCTGCGACAACTCCCAGTTGTCTTTGAATTGGCCAAGGCCTGACAGCGGCACATTATCAGTGTGACCATCAACGCGGATAATCCAATCAATGCTATCGGGTATCTGTCCGGCAACCTCTTTCAATGTTGCCGCTACTTTTGCGATCTGCGCACGGCCTTCGGGGGCCAGGTCGGCGGCACCTGCGCTAAACAAAACCTCGGATGAAAACACAAAACGGTCGCCGACCACGCGGACGCCTTCGCGGCCTGCCAAAACGCGGCTTAATTGGCCAAAGAATTCGGACCGGAATTTGGCCAAATTCTGCGCCTCAGCAGTGAGGGACTTTGCTTCTTCTTCAAGCCGCAAGCGTTCAGCCTCTTCCAGATCCGCGCGCCTGCGTTGTTCAGATGCCACCTGCGCAAGTGCGGAATTAAGCTGGGTTCCAAGCGCTTGAAGTTGTACTTTCGAAGCGGCGTCTTTCGCGGCAGACACATCCAGAATCGTCTGCAAACCGCCCAATTGTGTGCGCAACGCTGCCACCTGTTCGTTCAGCAAAACAACGGCACGTGCGTCTTTGGCAGATTGCGCTTCCTGTGCTGCCAACGCCGCCTTTGCAGTTTCTAACAGCGCATCCTTTCCAGTGACCGCTTTCGCAGCGTCGGTCTGTGCGGCGGCAAGCAAGGTCAGGGTTTCTTCGGCACGTTTGCGTTGTTCTTCCAAGGCCAGCGTCATGGCGGTAAGTTCGGTATCCGCCCCGGCCAGTTTTGCGCGCAGCGCGTCAGCTGCCGCCTGATCTACCGCGCGGGCGGCTTCTTCTTGAGTCAGCAGAACCGTTTTTGCCTGCAGATCCGCCTCAGTTTTAGCAGACTTCATGCGCAGATCGACCAGTAATGCCTCCAATGCCTCACGCCTTGCGGCGGCAAGACGGGCGGCTTCAGCCCCCGCATCGATTTCGCCGCGCGCGGTGGCGAGGGCCAGATCGAGCGCCTCTTTATCGGACAAGAGTTTGGTTTGTGCAGTCTCTAAATCGGCAATTTCACCGCGCGCGGCATCACGGTCTGCCAGCAGCCCGGCCACTTGTGCCTCAAAACTGGTGATCCTGGCCGTTGCCGAAGCAAGTTCGCCTTCGCGCGCGACGATTTGGCCTGTCAGCGTGGCAATCACAGAGGATTGTTGCCCGACTTCGGCCTGCAGATCGCGGGTGCGTTTTTGTTCGAGGCCCAGTGCGTCGGCAAGGCCGGAAAGTTGATCTGTCAATGAATTCAATTCGGTATCCTGGGTGGTGATGGTATCGCGCAACACCGATTGCATGACGGTAAAAATCGTCAGCACGAACATCAGCACCATCAGGATGGTCGTAACCGCATCAACAAAACCCGGCCATATCATCGAGCTATCGCGGCGGCGTTTGCCGAGTGCCATGATCAACCGCGCCCCGTTGTGCCGCGGCTAAGCTGGCGAATAGACGCCGTCAGCGCAGTGATATCGGACCGCAGATCGGCGGTACTTTCCTGCCGTCCGGCGGAGATTTCTTCGAGTATCCGCAGCAGTTGCACGTCGATAGACCGCAGGCGCATGCGGCTTTCAGCATCGGAATGCGCGCCACCTTCGGCGGTGCCAAGGGCGGCAATCAGGCGGTCTTGGCCATCGGCGATGCGGGCAAGGGTGGCGGCTTGGCCAGCCTCTGCCGCCATGCGCTGTGTCAATAAGCCAATCGCAGTGGCAAGATCGCCGATGC
>JACMNW010000467.1 GCA_014378345.1 Pseudorhodobacter sp.
CAGCCCGCGCGCCTTCTTGCGCCAAGGCTTTGGTGAAGCCAAGATCGCCGGATTTGGCGGCGGAATAGTTCACTTGCCCCGCTTGGCCTTTTTGGCCGTTGATCGAAGATATGTTGATCACCCGGCCAAATTTGCGGTCACGCATGCCAGACCACAAAGGATGCGTCATGTTGAACAGGCCTGACAGATTGGTATCCATCACCTCTTTCCACATGCCGGGCGTCATTTTGTGGAACATCGCGTCGCGGGTGATGCCAGCGTTGTTGATCAGCACTGCAATCGGGCCAAGGTCGGCTTCCACCTGTGCGATGCCAGCTGCGCATGCGTCATAGTCGGCCACAGACCATTTATAGGCTTTAATCCCCGACTCCGCGGTGAATTTCGCGGCAGCCTCATCATTGCCCGCATAGTTTGCGGCAACGGTATAGCCTGCGGCCTTTAGCGCCACTGAAATGGCGGCCCCAATCCCACGTGATCCGCCTGTGACCAATGCAACTTTCGACATGATTCCTCCCCGGAAATTCGTTTATTGTAATAGTGTTATCCAAACGGAACTAGGCACGCAATATTATTGCGCACCCATTCTGCAGCGAGCCGCGATCTAGGCGCGTTCAATACACATAGCAACGCCCATGCCGCCGCCGATGCACAGCGTGGCGAGGCCTTTTTTGGCACCTCTGCGACCCATCTCAAAGATCAGCGTGTTCAAAATACGCGCCCCTGACGCACCAATCGGGTGACCAATAGCAATCGCGCCACCGTTGACGTTCACGAGGTCGGGGTTCCAGCCCATATCTTTGTTCACGGCACAGGCTTGGGCAGCAAAGGCTTCATTTGCCTCGACCAAATCGAGGTCTGCGGCTTTCCAACCAGCTTTCAGCAGGGCCTTACGGCTGGCATGGATCGGGCCGACGCCCATGATCGACGGATCAAGACCCGCAGTGGCATAGGACGCGATGCGCGCAAGCGGGGTCAGGCCACGCTTTGCCGCCTCATCCGCGCTCATCAACAGCACCATCGCCGCACCGTCATTTAACCCGCTGGCATTGGCGGCGGTCACCGACCCGTCTTTGGTAAACGCAGGCTTCAATTTTGCCATCGCTTCCATCGTAGCACCATGGCGGATGTATTCATCGGCATCCACGGTAACATCGCCTTTGCGGGTGGCAATGATGAACGGCACAATTTCATCTACAAACTTGCCTGCCTTTTGCGCGGCTTCGGCCTTATTCTGGCTGGCCACGGCAAAGGTATCCTGCATTTCGCGCGAAATCTGCCACTGGTTGGCCACGTTTTCCGCTGTTTGGCCCATGTGGTAGCCGTTGAAGGCATCCCAAAGTCCATCTTTGATCATCGAATCGATGAACTTCATGTCACCCATCTTTTGGCCTGCGCGCAGGTGGGCCACGTGGGGTGACAGGCTCATGCTTTCCTGACCGCCGGCAATAACAATGGCAGAATCACCAAGCTGGATATGCTGGGCACCAAGGGCCACGGCGCGCAGGCCTGATCCGCAGACCTGATTGATCGACCAGGCAGACGCTTCCGCTGACAGGCCCGCATTGATATGCGCCTGGCGGGCGGGGTTCTGGCCCTGCCCGGCGGTCAGTACCTGGCCAAGGATGGTTTCAGACACATCCGCCGCATCAATGCCCGCGCGCGCGACAACCGCCTTGATCACGGCGGCACCCAAATCATGCGCCGGGGTATTGGCGAAAGCGCCGTTGAAACTGCCAACGGCGGTACGGGCCGCCGATACGATTACAACATTGGTCATGCTGGATCCTCTCCCATAGGCCGACGGGCGGCCAAAAATATTGCCAATTTGCAGCATGGCCTACGCGGGAAGGAGGTCAAGCGCAAGATTGTTACTTTGCAGGGCAGCCTTGCAGATTTTTTGGGGGGGGGTTACCCTGCTTTGCGTGCGGATGTTTTAAGCCAATCTGGTTTCACCGTAGGTGCCCCAAACAGATACCCTTGCAGGCAGTCTATGCCTTTTCCCCGCAGCCATTCAGCATCTGCGACCTCCTCAACAGATTCCGCAACCACCACCATATCGAAGTGCCTGCCAATCGATGCCAAAGCCTGTGTCAGTACCTGATTGTCAGCATCACCATGAATGCCGCGTATGAACTGGCCATCAATTTTAACTATATCGAACTGAAAATCCTTAAAGTACCGAAACGCCGTCATGCCCGCGCCAAAATCATCCAGCGCAAACGCAACCCCCTGATCTTGCAACTGATCCATGAAGGCGATCACCAACTCCGGCACTTGCATTGCGGAACTTTCGGTAATTTCCAAAATCAGCCGTTCACCAATCGTGGGGGATGCGCTTAGACCGCGCCTCAAGGTGCGCGTCCATTTTGGATACCCTATAGATCGGGCCGACATGTTGATAGAAAGACGCAATTCAGGGTGGTGCAGCAAGGCCGCAAGCCCCATTTCCAATGCAGCACAATCAATCAGTCGGCCGATTTCGGTATCTTCCACCACCGTAATAAAATCGCGTGCCGGGATGATACGACCAGAGGGTTCCAGCACCCGGATCAGCCCTTCATGAAATGCAATTTTTTGCGGGTCAGACCCCAGCACAACGGGTTGATAGGCCAATCGCAACTGCCGCGTTTCCAAGGCAAGCCGCACCATCGCAATGGTTTCGCGATCTGCCTGCGAAATTGCCGCCCCGAGGGGGCTGGACATCGATGCGCGGTCATCAATGCGGGGCTTGTTCCGACCTAACGGACCATCTGGTATCATGCGACCCTCTGCGTATTGGCGGCTATCTTTGTGGACACCGTGCGGTCGCAAGGGTAAATCTAAGGTAAAGATTCGCATTTTGTTCTATTTTTTCTCAATCTAAGCGCGAAGGCAATTGTATGGATCAACCTGGCCTTTCAGCACGCTGCGCCTGGTGCGGAACCGACCCGCTGTACATGGACTATCATGATACCGATTGGGGCGTGCCGGAATGGGATGGCCGCACTTTGTGGGAAAAGCTGATTTTGGATGGTTTTCAGGCTGGGCTGTCCTGGATAACGATATTGCGCAAACGAGACTCGTTTCGAAGCGCTTTTCGTGGGTTTCATCCAGAAGACATCGCGACTTGGGGCGAGGCAGACGTTTTGCGCCTGCTGGCCGACCCCGGTATAGTGCGGCACCGGGGTAAGATCGAGGGCACGATTGCATCGGCGCGCGCCTATCTGCGGATCGAGGCGCGGGAAGGCTTTTCACCCTATCTGTGGAATTTTGTAGGCCACAGCCCAGTGCAGAACCAACGCCGCAGCATGGCCGATGTGCCGACCTTCACCGACATTTCTGTAGCTATGGCAAAATCATTAAAATCCGAAGGGTTCAAATTCTGCGGGCCAACAATTGCCTATGCGTTCATGCAGGCCACCGGCATGGTTAACGATCATATGATCCATTGCCCAAGTCATGTGCGGGTGGCCGCACTGGCAACGCGTTAGGGTGCGATAAGTGCGGTCAACATCGCCTTTGCATCGGCGCTGTTCCAATCCGCGTCACCAATCATGCGGGCAATTTCCTGCCCCTCGGGGTTCAAGATCACAGTCAACGGCAGGCCCAGCACGCCCATATTGCGGGCCAGTTCCGACTTGGGGTCGCGCAGTTTCGGCAGGCTGGTGATTCCGGCCTCGGCAAAGAATTTATCAATGCCCTCGACTGAATTGCGCCCTGTCGCGACTGTGACAACTGAGAAATCATCCCCCATCGCCGCGTCTAACGCTTGCAACGTCGGCATTTCCGCACGGCAAGGCGCACACCATGTGGCCCA
>JACMNW010000047.1 GCA_014378345.1 Pseudorhodobacter sp.
CAGCACTTCCAGACCGGCGATTTTGCCGGCATCTTTGGTGGCCTGACGTTGGGCATCGTTGAAATAGGCGGGCACAGTGATAACGGCTTGGGTGACGGATTCCCCCAAATACGCTTCAGCGGTTTCTTTCATCTTTTGCAGGATGAAAGCGGATATTTGGCTTGGCGAATACTTCTCGCCGCGCGCCTCAACCCATGCATCGCCATTGCCGCCGTTAACCAGCGTGTAGGGGAGGTTTTTCTTGTCTTTGGCGATATGCGCATCATCCATGCGGCGCCCGATCAGGCGTTTCACCGCGAAGACGGTATTGGTGGGGTTTGTCACTGCCTGACGTTTGGCCGGTTGGCCAACAAGGCGTTCATTGTCTGTGAACCCGACGATAGACGGCGTTGTGCGCGCGCCTTCCGCATTTTCAATTACCCGGGGCTGCGAGCCGTCCATAATGGCTACGCAAGAGTTGGTGGTCCCGAGGTCGATCCCGATGACTTTGGCCATGATGTATACCTTTTCCTAGCGGCGATATTTTGGGGGTCAGATCCGAACTGCGGCCCCTGATCCCCGATCCCATTTTAAAACATTACGGGGCATACCCCGCTCATATTCCTTGGCGTATATAAGGAGGGGATCCGGTGCCTGCAAGCGGCGTGGCCTATGGAAATTTGCAGCAAATTGCGGAAAATTGCCGTTGATGGCCGGGAACCGGATGCGATGTCAGGTATTCCAGCTTGAAGACGCATATTTGCGAGTCACGAATTCCAGCATCAAGCCAATCACGATGCATACGGCAAGCACCTTTATAGGGTAGATGTAGTTGGTGTAGCGTGGCTCGTAGTTCAGGAAAATGAAACCTCGGCCTTGGTCAATGGTGTGGAAGAGCGGATTCCAAGAGAACAATGCCAGCATCTTTGGCTTTAGCGTGTTGGCGACAAACATCTTGCCAGAGGCAATCATATTGGCGCGTTGAAACAGGGTGGAAAACAGCCCAACAAAGCCGGGCGCCCATGGCTTTGCCGACAGCAGGATCATGCCTATTCCAACCCCGGTTGCCCAAGACAAAATGAACATGCCAAATGTTTGAAACGGCTCTTCTATCGTGACCGGAGCAAAAGCAGCATCATAAAAGAACAGGATGATGATTGCCGCCAGGATTTGCAGATACAGCACCCCTAAAGCGGCCGCAGCGATGGAAATGATCGGGTTCATCGGGGCGTGTTTCATCATGGGCGACGTTGGTCCGTCCGCGCCCGATACAGCACCAATGGCCTTCACATGGGTCATGAACATAAAAATGCCGGACATGATGTAGACCAGCAGATCGCCCCGAATTGCAGCCACACCCCTGCCCATCAAATTGAAGACGAACAAGAAGATCAGCACCATCATGATCGACTGTATCAAGTGCATGACAAGGCCCATGATCGCCGACCCGCCGTGGCTTTTGCGAATGTTTCGGACGGTTGCATGATAAATCAGCTCTAACAGCCGAAAAGTGCGCGCCGCTGCCGACTGGTTTTGTTCGATGCGAAACATGAATTGAATGCCCTGTATGGCGTGCTCTGCCGTCTTGTGCCCGAGAAATCTTGATGTTCTCTTGATCACCGATGATAAGGCGTTCAGCATTGCAATACAACATGGCCAAATTGGGCCATTTCAGGAGGATTTTATGGATTTTGATCAACTTATTCCGGTGATCCGGCGTTTGGCGCTGGAAGCGGGTGATGTGATCATGGCCGTATACAACGGACCAGATTTTGCGGTGAAGTCCAAATCAGACGCCAGTCCGGTGACTGAGGCAGATGAAGCGGCGGATGTGCTTATCTCAGCTGGGTTGCGGGCGGCGTTCCCGGATGTTGTTTTGATCACGGAAGAACAGGCTGATAGCCATGCGCTAACTGCCAGCACGTTTTTGATTGTAGACCCATTGGATGGCACAAAAGAATTTGTCCAACGGCGTGGCGATTTTACGGTGAATATTGCATTCGTCGAAAATGGCGTGCCAGTGCGCGGCGTGGTCTATGCGCCAGCGCAGGGGCGTTTGTTTTATACCCAAGCTGACGGTCAGGCCGTTGAAGAACTGGGTTTGATGGCGAAGGATGTGGCGGGCGAGGTGCGGGCGATGGCCGTATCGGCCCCGGATAATGCCGCTTTGATGGTGGTGGCATCTAAATCGCACCGTGACGCTGCAACGGATGACTACATCAGTAAATACGCGGTCAAGGATATGAAATCGGCAGGGTCCAGCCTGAAATTCTGTCTGGTGGCGGCGGGGGAAGCCGACCTTTACCCGCGCCTTGGGCGCACGATGGAATGGGATACAGCTGCAGGGGATGCTGTTTTGCGCGGCGCAGGCGGGCATGTGGTGCGATTTGATGATCATACGCCATTGGCGTATGGAAAGATTGGTTGGGATAACCCGTTCTTCATCGCACACGCACCGGGGGTGGCGTTGAAGGCATGAGTGTTCTGATCGCCATTCCGGCACGGTTTGCCAGTACCCGCTATCCGGGCAAGCCGCTGGTGATGCTGCGGGGTCCTGATGGGGAAAAAACACTGATCCGGCGGTCTTGGGATGCGGCAATGGCGGTGCAGGGCGTTGACCGTGTGGTTGTGGCCACGGATGATTTGCGGATTGCGGATCATGCGGCGGGGTTTGGTGCGGACGTGGTGATGACATCTTCCGACTGTCAGAATGGCACCGAACGCTGCGCCGAAGTGGCAGCCAAACTGCCCGGGTTTGAAATTGTGGTAAACCTGCAAGGCGATGCGCCGCTGACGCCTGCGTGGTTTGTCGAAGAGCTGATTATCGGCCTGCGGGCCGATCCCGGCGCGGACATAGCCACGCCAGTGCTGCGTTGTGATGGGCGGGCGTTGAACGGGTTTCTGGCAGACAGGCGGGCGGGCCGGGTTGGTGGTACCACGGCAGTGTTTGGCGCAGGCGGTTTTGGAACAATTGGCCGGGGGCTTTATTTCTCAAAGGAAGTAATCCCGTTTACGGCGCGGGTGTATGGTGACGCCGATATTACGCCGGTTTTTCATCATGTCGGTGTCTATGCTTACCGCCCGGCGGCGCTTGCAGCCTATCCGGGTTGGGCCGTTGGCCCGCTGGAGACGTTGGAAGGCCTGGAGCAGTTGCGGTTTTTGGAAAATGGCCGCGCCGTGGCTTGTGTTGAAGTAGAGGCGCGTGGTCGGCAATTTTGGGAATTGAACAACCCTGAAGATGTGCCGCGCATAGAGGCAATGATGCAAGAGATGTGGTCTGCGTGACTGAAACCGCTGTCAGTTTGATAGTGGTTAGCCGTCACCGGACGGCATCGTTGCTGCGGGCCATAAAAGCCGTTCAGTTGCAAGATTATGGTGCGCTGGAACTGGTTGTGGTTGCAGACCCGGATGCGGCAAATGCTGTGCAGGGGCTTGGCTTGCCGATCAAGCTGGTGGTGTTTGATCAGGCCAATATTGCCGCGGCGCGCAATGCCGGTATCGCTGCTGCTGCGGGCGATCTGGTGGCGTTTCTTGATGATGATGCTGTGCCGGAACCCACATGGATTTCGAGGCTTACCGGGCCGTTTGTGAATGCGACCGTGCAGATGGCCACCGGGTTCGTGCGTGGACGCAATGGCATTTCAGACCAGTGGCGTGCGTGCGATGTAGACCAATATGGCTGGGATCATCTTTTGGCGCTGGATCGCAGCGCGGTAACCTTGTTGGCAGGAACGCCGCAACGCGCGGTCAAAGCACAAGGCACGAATTGCGCATTCCGGCGGGCAGTTTTGATTGGTTTAGGTGGCTTTGATGAGGGGTATCATTTCTATCTGGAGGATTCTGATCTTAGTCTTCGCGTGGCTGCGCTGGGGGGTCTTGCCGCAGTCGTACCGGAAGCAGTTGTACAGCATGGTTTTTCGGCGTCACAGCGGCGAAGGGCAGACCGGGCGCCACTGTGTTTGCATGATATCGGTGCCAGCAACGCGTATTTTTTGCGCCGCCACGCAGCAGAAACTGACATGGAAACCCAGCGAACTGCCCATCTCAATGCACAAAAGGCGCGCCTTATCCGGCATCTGGTTCAAGGCAGTTTAGAGCCGCGCGATATTGATCGTTTGATTGAAAGTTTCGAGACAGGCTGGCAAGAAGGCACTTTGCGCGCGCCAACCGTTTTAGCGCAACTACCCGTCGCAAGAACGCCGTTTCAGCCATTGGGAACGATACCGCGGGCCGGCGTCTTTATTGCAGGAAGATGTTGGCAACGCAGGGAACTTATCCGCAAAGCAAGCGTTGAACTGGCACTGGGGAAGATCGTGACGGTTCTCTGTTTTTCGCCGACGACGTGGTATCATCAGCACAAATTCGAATCATCTGGATTTTGGTTGCAGCGGGGCGGTGTCTTTGGCAGATCGCTGCGTGACCAAGGCTTTATCCGGCCCCAAGGATTTGTCACGCGTGTTTCTGAAGAGGTCGCGAGAATTGCTAAAACCCGGCCAATACGCTAAGCTTTGCAATCGGTGATTGTGGTTTATGTAGGGGCTAAATTTCAAGATCGACAACTATGTTTAGATTTGGCATCAGTCTGCCTCAAACTGGCCAAATTGTTATTAAGTTATAAACAGTGCCGGTTGGCGAAAACGCAGCTTATTGATCGAGTTGAACATGAGAGTTAAGAAAGTTACCAAAGCTGTGTTTCCCGTGGCCGGGCAAGGCACGCGGTTTTTGCCTGCGACAAAGTCGATCCCGAAAGAGATTATGACATTGGTTGACAGGCCGCTTATTCAATATGCAATTGATGAGGCGCGGGCTGCTGGCATTAAGGAATTCATCTTTGTTACGTCACGCGGCAAGTCGGCGCTTGAGGATTACTTTGACCACTCACCAGAGTTGGAAAGCACGCTGAAGCGGCAAGGTAAAACCGAACTCCTTGAAGTTTTGCGCGATACCAATATGGACAGCGGGGCGATTGCTTATGTGCGCCAAAATCGCCCCATGGGCCTTGGCCATGCGGTATGGTGCGCACGCCGCTTGATCGGCAACGAGCCGTTTGCAGTGTTGTTGCCGGACGATGTGATTGCCTCAGACAAGGCCTGCCTACAGCAGATGATTGAGGCCTATTCGCAGACTGGCGGCAATATGGTTGCCGCAATGGAGGTGCCGCCAGAAAAAGCATCCTCCTATGGCGTCTTGGACATTGGCGAAGATATGGGGTCGATTGTTCAGGCCAAGGGCATGGTTGAAAAACCAAAGCCAGAGGACGCGCCTTCAAACCTTGCGGTGATCGGACGCTATATCCTGACGCCCGAAGTGTTGACCAACCTGAACCGCATGAAGCAGGGTGCGGGTGGCGAAATTCAGCTGACGGATGCGATTGCCGAAGAGATCAAAACCAACAACAACGTTTACGGATTTCGGTTTCGTGGACAGCGCTATGATTGCGGATCAAAGGCGGGCTTCTTGCAGGCTACAGTGGCATTTGGCTTGGAACGCCCCGATTTGCGCGATGAATTTTCAACCTATCTGATCGACATGATGGCCCAACAGAAAGCAGCGCAATAGGTGGTTTCGGCGCCGGCTTGGCTGCTTGACCTGACGCGGCTTGTGTCAAGGGTGGGGCGCGGGCCGTTGACGGGAATCGACCGGGTTGAACTGGCGTATCTTGAACACTTTTTGACGCTGCCCGCGCCCATTTTTGCGCTGGTGCGCACGGCAGTTGGCTATGTCTTGCTAGACAGGCATGGCGCGCAGGGGATATCAGACCGGGTGCAGGGCAAGGTGCCTCTTGGGCCAGCTGATCTTTTGGGCCTGTTTACCCAAAGACACCTGCCGCAAAGCCTGCGGGCCGAGGCAGATGCCCGCAGACTTGCATTTGCCCGGTGTTTGCCTTTTCGGCTTGCGACCATGTTGCGTCGGAAGCTGCCGCGGGGCACGGCCTATGTGAATGTTGGCCATGCTAACCTGTCACCGCGGGTCATGCAGGCAGTCAGGGCTATACCAGAAGCGCAGATCGCCGTGATGGTGCATGATACAATTCCGTTGGATTACCCGCAGTATTGCCGCCCCGGTACGCGGGATGTTTTTGCACAAAAGCTTGCAGTGGTGGCGGAACATGCCGATTTTGTTCTGCATACAGCGCAAAGTACGCGGATGCAGACGGAACTGCATTTCAAGCCCATACCTGCAGGCATTGTGGCCCCTTTGGGGGTGGTCATTGCCCTACCAGATGCGCGGTTGCTGGGCGCGACAAAGCCGCCTTATTTCGTGGTGCTTGGCACAATAGAGCCACGCAAGAATATTGGATTGCTAGTGAAGGTCTGGCGGGAATTGCAAAGTGGTTCTGGGCCGGTGCCGCATCTTTATGTTGTTGGCAATCGTGGCTGGGCAGAACCTGCGCTGTATAATGACTTGGCCGCTTTGGCCGCGGACGGACATGCTACTTTGCTGCATAGTTTAAGTGATGGCGCGGTCACGGCACTGCTGCAGGGCGCGCGCGCACTTTTGTTCCCCAGTCTGGCCGAAGGCTATGGATTGCCGCCGATTGAAGCTGCGGCTTTGGGTGTGCCCGTGCTTGGTGGGAAACTACCTGTTGTGGTTGAGATGTTGGGTGACTACCCGGTTTACCTTGACACGTCGGATGTTTATGCTTGGGTAAAGGCGGTGCACCACCAAATGAGGCCACGTGTGCAGCAGTCGGATGCCCATCAAGACAATCCAGTTCCGCCCACTTGGGCAGATCATTTCGACCACGTGTTAAGCAGGGCTGACCCGCAACAAAAGACATGACCCCAAGGATACCCGACTTGTGAGCATATTTTCCAGATACATGCTGCGGCTCGAGCGTAAGCGCTGGCGTATCCGGGCGTTTCGCAAGCGGCGGGAATTGAAGCCCGTCGTCAGCCGGGTTTCGTTGATTTCGCCGGGTGATATCTTGCTGTTTTCCACCCTTCGCAATGAACGGGTCCGCCTGCCCTACTTGCTGCGCTACTACCGTGATCTGGGCGTTGACCACTTTTTGTTTGTCGACAATGGCAGCGATGATGGCACGCGTGAATATCTGTCGCGTCAGCCCGATGTTTCGGTTTGGGGAACCAACCATAGCTACAAGCGATCTCGTTTCGGGGTGGATTGGCTTATGTGGCTGCAAAGCAAATACGGCCATGGGCATTGGACGCTTTGCGTCGATGCGGATGAGTTCTTTGTGTATCCGTTTTGCGATACCCGGCCAATGCGGGCGTTAACAGATTGGCTTGATGCGTCATCCATCAAGGCATTTTCCGCAATGCTGCTGGATATGTACCCCAAAGGTCCAATAGACGCGCAGCCTTATGTTGAAGGGCACGATCCATTTGAAATTGCTGCGTATTTTGATTCTGGCAACTACCTTATTTCGCGCAATGGCCTTTATGGCAACCTGTGGATTCAAGGCGGGCCGCGTGCGCGTACGTTCTTCACAGACAAGCCTGAACGGGCACCAGCATTGAACAAAATCCCCTTGGTGAAATGGGATCGCGACTATGCCTATGTTCGGTCGACCCACATGTTACTACCGCGAGGGTTGAATCTGGTTTATGATGATTGGGGCGGTGAAAAAGCGTCTGGATGCCTGCTTCACGCCAAGTTTCTGGATACGTTTACTGCGAAAGCCTTAGAAGAATTACAACGGCGTCAACACTATGCCGACAGCCATGAATACAAGTCTTACAAATCAGGGATGAACGCGCACCCCGATTTGTGGTGCAAGTGGAGCGAGAAATACATCAATTGGCGCCAGCTAGAGATTTTAGGGCTGATGTCAAAAGGCAACTGGGCCTGAAACGAGGGTAAGTGAGCGTCGGTTTCATCATGATGTGCCATACGGCCTTGGACCGCGCTGCACAGGTGGCGCGGCACTGGGCCCGGCATGATTGCCCGGTGGTTATCCACGTGGACAGACGGGTAAAGCGGCGCGCCTATGACAAACTGGTCAGTGATCTGGCTGATCTGGACAATGTACAATTCTCGGCGCGTTTTTCGTGCGAGTGGGGTACCTGGGGGCTGGTGGCTGCCACACAAAGTGCAGCCGAGCTGATGGTGCAACGCTTTTCCGGGGTGGGGCACGTGTTTTTGGCTTCAGGGTCCTGCCTGCCACTGCGACCTATTGAAGAACTTGTGTCATATCTGGCGGAGCGTTCGCAAACAGATTTCATTGAATCCGTAACAACAGAAGACGTGGGATGGACGATTGGTGGCCTTGATATTGAACGCTTTACCCTGCGCTTTCCGTTTTCGTGGCGTAAGCAGCGCAGGTTGTTTGACGGCTACGTGCGCCTGCAACGCCGGATTGGATTGCGCCGCCGGATTCCCGCCGGTGTGATACCGCATCTGGGTAGCCAATGGTGGTGCCTGACCCGCAAGACGCTTGCCGCAATCCTGACCAGTCCAGACCGAGAAGCGCATGATCACTATTTTCGACGGGTCTGGATACCGGACGAATCCTATTTTCAAACCTTGGTACGGCTGTTTTCGTCACGAATCGAAAGCCGGTCATTGACGTTGTCGAAGTTTGATTTTCAAGGCAAGCCACACGTGTTTTATGACGATCATCTGCAGCTGCTGCGCAGGTCTGACTGCTTTGTTGCCCGTAAAATCTGGCCTCATGCAGACAAGTTATACCGTGCTTTCCTAACAGGTGATTCAAATGGCCAGCCCATGGCCGAACCGAATGCTGGCAAGATTGACCGGTTGTTTGCTAAGGCAATCGAACGGCGCACCAAGGGGCGAGGTGGGCTTTACATGCAAAGCCGATTTCCAAAACCGTCGTGGGAAAATGGCAAGACGGCTGCTGCGTATTCTGTGTTTCAGGGCTTTAACGATCTGTTTGAAGATTTTGACGAATGGTTGGCAAAAGTATCTGGTGCGCGGGTACACGGCCATCTTTTTGCGCCAGAGCGCGCCGAATTTGC
Organism: Pseudorhodobacter sp.; assembly: GCA_014378345.1. Lineage (GTDB taxonomy): Bacteria > Pseudomonadota > Alphaproteobacteria > Rhodobacterales > Rhodobacteraceae > JACMNW01. Next base: position 8,922 of record JACMNW010000047.1, read on the forward strand.
GGACGGGCAGACGGTTTACAGCGGTGGCTTGCCCGACAGTGCCGCCGTACGGGACTATAATGCGAAAAGCTTCCTCACAAACCTGATCTGGAACACGCGCGGCGAAAGGCAGTGCTTTCAGTTTGGCCCGCGTGATCTACAATCCATCAATCCTTTCATAGCAACTGATCCTAATGCCCAGATATCGGTGATTTCTGGGGCGTGGGCAGTGCCTTTGTTCTATTCCAGCCAAGATGCGTCTGAAGTGCGAAAGGAAGCCGCAGTGATGCAACGGATTGAGGTCGAGCATCTGAAACTGTTACGCTCTTCCCCTGTCAAAGCACGGGTGCGCATATGGACCATGGCGGAGTTCATCGATAGCCCGATGGAGCCGTTGCAAACGATTGTTGATGAAATCAGCCCCCGCGCCATGCGCCGTTTGGCAGAAGCGCCGCGGATGGCGGACTTGGAGGGCTTTGGTCAGTTTTTACAAAGCTTGCGGAACCAAGGTATGCAGCCCACGTTGATGGGTGATTTTCCGGTAAGTGACGATGAACGTCGCACGTCAACCCCCCGTGTGCGGCCTTACCTGGTGAAATGAAGCATGGCAAAAGCGCGGTTCAATAGTTTTGTCTTGCTGGCCGGAATGCGGACTGGTTCAAACTTTCTGGAAGCAAATCTGAACGCAATGCCCGGCGTGACCTGCAATGGCGAAGTGTTCAACCCGGCTTTTATCGGCAAAAAAGATCAGCTTGAGATGCTTGGCGTTTCACTTCCTGCGCGCGAGGCGGACCCGTTGGCGTTGCTGCGCAAGCTGCGCGATGGTACGCCGGGTCTTTCAGGATTTCGGTTTTTTCATGATCACGACCCGCGTGTTTTGGCGGAAGTGTTGGCGGATACCAGTTGCGCCAAGGTTATTCTAACGCGTAACCCGTTGGAAAGTTATGTCTCTTTGCGGATTGCGCGGGAAACCGGGCAGTGGAAGTTGGGCGATGGTAAAGCGCTGAAAAGTGCAAAGGTAAAGTTTGAACCGCGTGGATTTGAAATGCATCTTGATCAAGTGCAGGCTTTTCTGGGTGTCATTACCGGTGCCTTGCAGCGGTCTGGCCAAGCGGCGTTTCAGTTGGATTATACCGATTTGCAGGACGTTTCGGTGCTGAACGGTTTGGCCCGTTATCTTGGGGTTGACGCAGAATTGACCGCGTCTGATGGCGCGTTAAAAAAGCAAAATCCCGCCAGTCTGTTTGAAAAGGTCACGAACCCGGCAGAAATGGAGGCGGCTTTGGCGCGGCTTGATCCGTTCGCGCCCGGCCAGACTGCATCGTTCGAGGCGCGTCGCAGCCCCGGTATACCGTTGTTTATTGCGGCCGATGCGGCAGGGCTTTTGTATATGCCGATGCGCGGCGGATCTGATGCAGCACTGTCATCCTGGCTTGCAGGCTTTGGCAGTGTGACGGGTGATTTTAGTCAAAAATCCTTGCGTCAGTGGAAGCGGGGCCGACCCGGGCATCGCAGTTTTACCGTGCTTCGTCATCCGCTGGATCGGGGCTATGCGGCTTTTGAGGCGCGGGTAATTTCAGGTGACATGCCCGAACTGCGCGGCTTGCTTTCACGGAGTTATAAGGTGGATCTGCCGCAAGTAGGCATGGAGTTTGCCGATAAAGATGCACACCGCGCGGCATTTATGGGATTCTTGCGGTTTCTAAAGCTAAATCTTGGTGGCCAAACCGGCTTTCGGGTAGATGTGCATTGGGCATCGCAAACCGCGGTTTTGCAGGGGTTTGCACAGTTTCAGGGCCCGGACCATGTGTTGCGTGAAGATCGTTTGGCTGAAGGGCTGGCATATCTGGCAGCCGAGGTGGGGGTTGATTGCCCCCCTGTGCAATGCACAGCATTGACGGCACTTGCGCCGTTATACAACGCTGATGTTGAAGCTGCCGCGCGCGACGCGTACACCCGAGATTATATGGGCTTTGGGTTTAGCGATTGGCCCGGTTACGCGGCTTGAATGGCGCGTGTTTCGGTAAGAATGGCATGTAGTTTACTGGCATCGGTATTCGCCCGCAGCTTGGCGCACATGCCAGGGTCCCGCATGGTGCGGGAAATCAACGCCAGGGCCTTTAAGTGGTCAACCCCGGAATCTTTGGGCGCGAAGAGGGCAAATATAAGATCAACAGGCTGCCGATCAACGGAATCATAATCCAGTGGCCGTTCAAGCCGCAGGAAAATGGCCTGGATATGGGTGATGTCTTCAAGCCGAGCGTGGGGCAACGCGATGCCATGCCCCACACCGGTCGCACCAAGGCTTTCACGTTCTTGCAAGCCATCAATGGCCGTGGCGGCGTTCAGACCGTAAGCTTGGGCAGCCAGTTCGCCAAGTTCCTGAAAGAGGCGCTTTTTGCTAGCCAGCTGGGCCACAACCCGAACGGCACCGGGCATCAACAGTTTTGCAAGTTCCATAAACGTCGCTTTACCCTGGCACCACCTAAGCGGGCGCGTTACTTGGCGTTTCTAGGGTCTATCCAACCGATATTCCCATCGTCGCGCCGATAGACAACATTCACGCCACCATGGCCTTCGTTACGAAATACCAACATGCGGTGCCCCGTCAGTTCCAACTGCATCACGGCTTCGCCAACGGTGACAGATGGAATTTTGGTTTCCATCTCGGCGATGACGATCGGCTGCAATGTATCGGGTTCTGCATCCTCATGATCTTCACGATCATTCGATGCAGCGAGGATATAGCTGGAGCCGCCATCAAATTCAACCGGCTGTGCGCGGTCTTTGTGATGATTGCGCAAGCGGCGCTTATAACGGCGCAGCTGTTTGTCCATCTTTTCGCGGCAGGATTCGAAGGCGGCGTATATTTCGGTAGCGTGGCCCTTGGCTTGGGCGTTCAGGCCAGTGGATAGGTGCAGCGTCGTCTCGCAGGTAAATTCATGCGCCACGCGGGAAAAGAAAACGACCACTTCGGTGGGGCGCTGGGCGTATTTATCAACAACCTCGCCCAGTTCGGCCTTTACATGGGTTTGCAGGGCCTCGCCGATGTCGATTTGTTTGCCACTGATCTGGTAGCGCATGATGTCTCCTTCGCGCAGATGGCAAAGACCCTGCTGCGAAATGCGCAGGGGCCTGCCATGCAAGTATTTCCATTGAATTTGATGCGTGGGAGCAGGGGCGGTGGCTTGCGCCTGCCGCTGGTGGTGTTTTGGTGCTGGTGAACGTTACACGCATCACGGGTATTTGGCGACACGCGGGGGGCACTTGTCAACAGCTTCGTCATGGGGGTATTACGTTGCGCGCAGGTTTCCGCGCCTTAGTTAATTCGGAAGTTCTGCCCCAGATATACGCGGCGGACGGTTTCGTCGCGCACAACCTCATCCGTCGTGCCGCTCATCAAAACTTTGCCGTCATGCAGGATATAGGCGCGGTCGACGATATCCAGCGTTTCGCGCACGTTGTGATCGGTGATCAGCACGCCGATGCCGCGACTTTTCAGATCATGCACCAGATGGCGAATTTCGCCCACGGCGATGGGGTCAACACCCGCGAAGGGTTCATCCAGCAGCAGATATTTAGGGTCGGCGGCCAGACAGCGGGCAATTTCAACGCGGCGGCGTTCACCGCCCGATAGAGCAAGTGCCGGGGCCTGGCGCAGATGGGTAATGGAAAATTCGGATAGCAATTCCTCTAGCCGTTCGCGGCGTTTGTGCCTGTCTGAAACTGCGATTTCCAACACAGACAGGATGTTATCTTCCACCGACAGGCCACGGAAAATAGACACTTCCTGCGGCAGATAGCCGATGCCCAGCCGTGCGCGTCGATACATCGGCAGTGACGTTACATCACGGCCATCGATGATCACTTGCCCGCCTTCCGGCGTTACCAAGCCAGCGATGGAGTAAAAGCAGGTGGTTTTTCCAGATCCGTTCGGGCCAAGCAGGGCCACCACCTCACCCCGGTTCAGGTCAATCGACACATCGCGAATGACGGGGCGGCGTTTGTAGCTTTTGCGCAGGTTGCGGATGTGCAGCCCAGCGTCGCCATGGGTAACTGTCAGCTCTGGCGCGGTCATTTCTTCACACCCGGCGAGAATACGGTTTGCACCCGCCCCTCCATCACGCCCGTGCCGTCTTTCAGGTTGATCACCAGTTTTTGCCCGGAAATGGCGTTGGCACCTTGGGTTAGCAGCACATCGCCCGTCATCACCACATTGCCGGTGTCTATGGTATAGACCGCGTCTTTCGCTTCGGCCGCGTCACCTGTGTTGATCAAGGTCACGCCGCCCGTTGCATGCAATGTTTTTATGCCACCGCCATCGGGCAGATATTCGACCTGCACTTCACCAGCCGTAAGCCGCATTCCGCCCTGCGCCACCACGACATTGCCGGTAAATTTGGCCGAC
>JACMNW010000468.1 GCA_014378345.1 Pseudorhodobacter sp.
AAGCGGTTTGATTTTGAATTGGAACTGGGCGCGGTGATCGGCACATCCTCCGAAGGTATGGTGTCGGTTGCCGCCGCCGATGCCATGATTTTCGGCTATGTGCTGCTAAACGATTGGTCCGCACGTGATATTCAGGCGTGGGAATACCAGCCGCTTGGGCCGTTTCAGGCCAAAGCCACAGCAACCTCCATTTCGCCCTGGGTTGTAATGACAGCGGCGTTAGAGCCGTTTCGGGTATCAACCCCGCCACGCGAAATACCATTGCTACCGCATTTGGTTGAACCGGGACCAATGTTGTTTGACATTGCGCTTGAGGTTGGGCTTACGCCAAATGGTGGCGCGGAAACCGTGATTGCCCGCACGAATTTCTCAGAAATGTACTATTCCGCGCCGCAACAGCTGTGCCACCATACCACCAGCGGCTGCGTGATGAATGTGGGCGATTTATTGGGGTCTGGCACCATTTCGGGGCCAATGAAAGAAAACCGAGGGTCCATGCTGGAACTGTCTTGGGGCGGCAAGGAGCCGATCGCGATTACAGGTGGCACCCGCAGTTTCATAGAAGATGGCGATACCATTTCGATGCGCGGCGCGGCCTTGGGCGATGGATACCGCATCGGTTTTGGCTTCTGCGCGGGCCGCGTAATTGCCGCGCATGAAAACCCGGTTGGCGCTGGCGGCTAAGTTAGCCCCCAGCCTGCCAAGCGCGCACAGCATCCAAGGGGTAGATCAGCATCAGTACATTCAACGCCAGCCCATCGCGGATCAACCAGATGGTCAGCGCTTCAAATCCGATGATCACCGCCACCGATGCCCAAACCGGAATAACCCGAGCCAAGGCAAAGCCCAGCGTCATTGCCAAAATATCGCAAACTGAATTCAGCACGGAATCGCCAAAGTAATCGAGGCTGATAGTCACCGCGCGGTAACGATCAATAATGAAATCGGAGTTTTCCAGAATTTCCCACGCCGCCTCAATCAGGGTGGCAATTACCAGACGCCAACCCACGGCCATGCGCCGGGCGACCAACCACAAAGCGCCAAAAAACAAAATCCCGTGCAGAATATGCGATGGCGTGTACCAGTCCGATATGTGCTGCGAATTTTCCGAACTGATGGTTTCGCCGTGCCACAGCTTAATATAGCCGCACTTGCAAATCGGTTCGCGCCCTATCCACAAAAGGTAGGTTGCGGCAGCAAGGATGATTGTTAAAACAACGAAATAGGGCAAACGTGTGCGCGACATGCGGGTAGTAAAACCATAACATGCTGTCCGCGTCTACACATTTGAAAGGGCTAACATGGCCAATAAGTATGGCCCCACGCGCGGGGAATTGTGGTTTCGGGTGGCGGCAGGCATTGGCGGGCTTGCGTTCCTGATCTACGCGGTGTCCGCGCAGGGTATGCCATCAGGGCCAGCCCTGTTCGAGGTGATTGGCGTTGGTGGCGTATTCTTTGGCGGAACGATTGCATTATCGGCGTGGCGGCTGTGGAAAGGCCGCGCAGATTAACGACGGCGCTAACCTTCGGACGCAAGCAAAACCCGGCCAGCGTTGGTCAGATGAAAGACATCGCGACCGTCAATAACCACGGTGCTTAGTGGCCCGCCATAGGCAGCCCCGCTGTCAATATTTACCCGGTTGCCATAATGCCGGGGGCGATCAATCGCCGTGTGGCCATGCACGATCAACGGGCCATAATCCTGACGGTCCTCCAGGAACGCACCGCGGATCCACATCAGATCTGTCTCAGATTGCTGATCAAGCGGCACACCCGCACGCACACCCGCATGCACAAACATCACCTCGCCGCGGTTAAACAAAACCGGGCGGCTTTCCAGAAAGTCCCGGTGCGCGTGCGGCACCGCTGCCACTGCCTCGGCATGCACCGGGGCAATACGGCGGTCGGCAGCATTCTTAACGCCATAGGAAGCAAGCGTAGCGCCACCGCCAATCTTGTAATGCAGATAACTAAGGTCGGCCCGCAACCCTTCGTCGTGATGCTTTATGTCTGACAGAAAGCCCGTGAACATTCGGTCGTGATTGCCCTTTAGCACCACCCAGTTTTCACCCGCCGCTATGCCAGCGCGCAGATATTCAATCACGCCTTGGCTATCGGGGCCCCGGTCAACCAAATCACCGGCATGCACGATGGGCGCATCATCTGCGCCATATGCGGCATGGTCTGCCGCGATTTTGCGATGTTCTTCGATCAACAGATCAAGATGGCCGTGAATATCGCCAATGGCATAGGTGCGCATAGTTTGGCCTTCGATCAGGTGACAAAGCCCGGGGGTTTCACACCCCCCCAGCCGCGCCACGGGCGCGGCACTCATCACTGAATACCGTCCACTGGACGGTATTCCAAGCGCTCTTCGCCCCGTGGGATATTTGCGCCAAAATGAAAGTGCAAGAGTTAGGCCACATCAAACTGCAATGCCTTAACTTGCTGGAACATCCCCGTAGATTCAAGCGTATCCACAACTTTCGGATCAATCGCCTGATCAAGATAAAGAATGGCAATCGCCTCTTGCCCGACGCCTGACCGCCCGAGGGTAAAATTGGCGATGTTGACGCCGTTTTTGCCCATGGTCATGCCCAGCAGGCCGATGATGCCCGGCACGTCTTCGTTGGTTGTATAAAGCATATGGCGGCCGATTTCGGCGTCGATATTGATGCCCTTGATCTGAATGAACCGCGGTTTGCCATCCGAAAAACACGTGCCAGCAATGGACCGTTCACGCTTTTCCGTCACCACCGTCAGCTTGATATACGCGTCAAACGTACCCGTTTTTTCCTGCCGGGTGGTCGAGATTTGCACACCGCGTTCCTTTGCCACCACGGGGGCCGAGACCATGTTCACATCGGGGTTGGTCGCCTGCATGATGCCCGCGATAGTAGCACAGTTCAGCGCGGCCAGATTCATATCGGCCACCGCACCATCATAAAGCACGTTGATTGCCTTGATCGGCTCATCCGTCATTTGGCCCACGAAAGCGCCCAGATGGCTGGCCAGTTTCAGCCATGGGCCCATAACTGCCGCTTCTTCGGCGGTGACGGACGGCATGTTCAGCGCGTTTTGCACGGCACCCGTCAGCAGGTAATCCGACATTTGTTCAGCCACTTGCAGGGCCACGTTTTCCTGCGCCTCGGTTGTGGCGGCACCCAAATGGGGGGTGCTGACAACGTTTGGCAGGTTGAACAGCGGATTTTCCGTTGCGGGTTCCACTTCAAACACGTCAAGGGCGACACCAGCCACATGGCCGGATTTCAATGCCTCGACCAAGGCCGCTTCGTCAATCAGGCCGCCACGGGCGCAGTTGATGATGCGAACTCCCTTTTTGGTTTTGGCAAGGTTCTCGGCAGACAGGATATTGCGGGTCTTATCCGTCAACGGAACATGCAGGGTGATGAAATCGGCACGCCCAAGCAATTCATCAAGATCAACCTTTGTCACGCCAAGGGTTTTTGCGCGTTCATCCGACAGGAAGGGATCATAGGCGACAACTTTCATATGCAGGCCGACCGCGCGGTTGCACACGATGCCACCGATATTGCCTGCGCCGATGACGCCAAGGGTTTTATTGAACAGCTCTACCCCCATGAACCGGGATTTTTCCCATTTTCCGGCATGGGTGGAAGCGTTGGCTTCTGGAATTTGCCGCGCCACCGCAAACATCATCGCAATTGCATGTTCCGCAGTGGTGATCGAATTGCCAAAGGGCGTGTTCATCACAATGACGCCCTTTTTCGATGCCGCGGGAATATCGACATTGTCCACACCAATGCCCGCGCGCCCGATGACCTTCAGGTTGGTGGCAAGGGCCAGCAACTTTTCCGTCACTTTGGTCGCTGAACGAATGGCGAGACCGTCATATTGGCTGATGATCCGGGCGAGTTCGTCTTTGTCTTTGCCAAGTTTCGGCAGGTAGTCCACCTCAACCCCGCGATCACGAAAGATCTGGACGGCGGTTTCGGAAAGTTCGTCGGAAACTAAAACGCGGGGAGGCATGATGGGCATCCTATGATTTGGGGAATGGGCAGGACGGGCAATTTGCCCAACGCCGGATCAGGTAAGACTGCGTTTATTGCGCAGCGATTTCCGTCTGAAACGCATGGGCGACCCATGACATCAGGGCGGCAACATCAGCGGTTTCCACCGTTGACCCGCACCATATTCGCAGGCCTGCCGGGGCATCGCGGTAGGCGCCAATATCAAAGGCAACGTCGGCTTTTTCCAACCGCTTGGCCACGGCTTTGGCAAATGCGTCACCATCTTTGATACGCGCATCGTTGAATCTCAGGCAAACGCTGGTGGTTGACGCAATCGCCGCAGTTTCCGCTAGGTTTTGCAGCCAAGGGTTTGCGGTGCAGAAATCCCAAACCGCCGTCGCGTTGGCTGTGGCGCGGTTGACAAGGCCTTGCAGTCCGCCCACCGACTTCGCCCATTTCAACGAAACAAGGTAATCTTCCACCGCTAGCATCGACGGGGTGTTAATTGTCTCACCCACAAAAATACCTTCAATCAGCTTGCCCTTGCTGGTCAGCCGGAAAATCTTTGGCAGCGGCCACGTGGGGGTATAACTTTCCAGCCGTTCAACCGCACGTGGCGACAGGATCAGCATACCATGCGCGCCTTCACCGCCCAGCACTTTTTGCCAGCTGAAGGTGGTGACATCCAGCTTATCCCACGGCAATTCCATCGCGAAAGCAGCCGAGGTGGCATCACAAATGGTCAGGCCCTGGCGGTCCACCGGAATGGCATCGCCATTGGGCAGGCGGCAGCCAGAGGTGGTGCCATTCCACGTAAAGACGACGTCGCAGTTAAAATCGACCGATGCAAAATCAATGATCTGGCCGTAAGGCGCGATTTTAACCTTGGCGTCCAATTTTAGCTGTTTGACGGCATCCGTAACCCAACCTTCGCCAAAACTTTCCCAGGCCACCATTTCAACCGGGCGGGCACCAAGCATGGTCCACATTGCCATTTCCACGGCACCTGTATCAGACCCCGGAACAATGCCGATGCGGTAATCGGCAGGGACGCCCAGAATTTCGCGCGTAAGATCAATGGCCTCCCGCAGTTTGGCTTTGCCAACGGCAGCACGGTGTGACCGACCCAAAGGGGCATCAGCAAGGTGGTTTAGCGAATAACCGGGGATTTTGGCACAGGGGCCGGAAGAAAAACGCGGGTTTGCCGGGCGCTTGGCCGGGGCGGTCAGGTCAGTCATGGTATCCTCACAGATAAATGCCCTTCGTTGGGGAAGGGTGTCCCACTGGCCGCAATAGGGGCAGTCACGCTCTGGCACAAGCGGGAAAATCATCGTAAAGCGCCGCATCATCGCAGATTTGCGACGCATGTATTCACTATCGGAAACCTCTATGTTCATCGTAAGCCTGCTGACCAACCCCGCGACCCCCTTGCTTGACCGCGCCATTGTGGAAAGCTTGCGCAATGCCTGGGGCGGCGGCGATGCGCGTTGGCTGGACCCCGGTATTGCCGCAGAATTCGCTGTTGAAGCGATGCCGATAAATCGTTGGCAGGTTTGGGAAAGCCTGCAAACCCTGCGTGTTGATCTGGTACTTCAGGCTGCAAAGGGTCGCAAAAAGCGCCTGCTGATCGCGGATATGGACAGCACAATGATCCAGCAGGAATGCATTGATGAACTGGCCAATGAGGCGGGTGTTGGCGCGCATGTGGCGGGCATTACGGCGCGCGCGATGAACGGCGAGTTGGATTTTGAAGACGCTTTGCGCGAACGTGTCGGCCTGTTGCGCGGCTTGTCCGAGTCTGTGATCACAACGGTAATACGTGACCGCATTACCCTGATGCCCGGTGGGCG
>JACMNW010000469.1 GCA_014378345.1 Pseudorhodobacter sp.
CGGAAATACACAAAATGTCTTCCACGCCCTTGGCACGAAACGCCGCCGCGGTGCGGATGAAACTTGGAATATGCGCGGTACTGCACGGCCCGGTAAAGGCACCGGGCAAAGCGAAGACAACAACCTTACGACCCTTCAATAAAGAGTGCAGCGATACAATCTCTGGTCCATTTTCACCCATATGTGCCAGATTGGTTTCTGGCAAACTGCTTCCAACAGAAATTGTCATTGATGTATCCCTCTCGCGTTGCGTTTATCTCTGGCAGGGATATAGGCTGCGCCGCGATGGTCGACCAGAGGGAATGGGACATGAGTCATATAGTTGTCATTGGGGCCGGGCAGGCTGGGGTGGCTTTGGCGGCTAAATTGCGGTCTGCGGGCCATGAAGGTGCGATTACGGTGATCGGCGAAGAGGCAGCGCCGCCTTACCAGCGCCCGCCTTTGTCGAAGGCCTATCTGATGGGCGAGATGGCGGAAGAACGCCTGTATCTGCGGTCGGCTGAGTTTTACGAAAGCCAAAAGATTACCTTGCGGCTGGGCCAAAAGGTATCGGCGATTGATGCTGTGGCGAAAACCGTGACGGTTGGCAATGATACCCTGCTCTATGATTATTTGGCGCTGACAACCGGGTCTATTCCGCGCACGCTACCTGCGGCGATTGGGGGCGATCTGGGCGGGGTCTATACCGTGCGCAGCTTGGCGGATGTGGATGCGATGCGCCCGGAATTTGTGGCCGGGCGACGTGTGGTAATCATCGGCGGCGGCTATGTCGGGCTGGAGGCTGCGGCGGTTGCGGCGAAGCTGGGGCTTGATGTGACAGTGGTGGAAATGGCCTCGCGCATTTTGCAGCGGGTTGCGGCGCCGGAGACATCGGATCATTTTCGCAGCCTGCATACGGCGCATGGCGTGAAAATTCTGGAAGGCGTGGGCTTGGATCGGTTGCTGGGCGAAGGCCGTGTTAATGGCGCGCGATTGACCGATGGCCGCGAATTGCCTGCCGATTTTGTGATTGCGGGGGTGGGGATCGTGCCCGCAACGGCACTGGCGGAACTGGCGGGTGTGGAGATTGAAAACGGCATCAAGACCGATGCACATGGCCGCACGTCTGACCCATTTATCTGGTCGGCAGGGGATTGCGCGTCTTTCCCGTGGCAAGGCGGGCGGTTGCGGTTGGAATCCGTGCAAAACGCCATCGATCAGGCGGAACTGGTGGCCGAAAATATGCTGGGTGCAGGCAAGAAGTATGTGCCGACCCCGTGGTTCTGGTCTGATCAGTTTGATTGCAAACTGCAAATTGCCGGTCTGAATACGGGCTATGATAGCATCACAACGCGCGGGCCGGAGGGTGACGCGGTATCGTTTTGGTATTACAAAGGTGATCAGTTGCTGGCGATTGATGCGATGAACGATCCACGCGCCTATATGGTGGGCAAGCGGTTGTTGGAGATGGGACGAACGGTGGACCCGGCGGCCATTCGCAACCCGGAAACTGTACTAAAAGCACTGTTGAAATAATGCGCATCATTGGCGGGCGGGCACGCGGGTTGAATCTGGCCCCGGTGGGTGATGGCGATGCGGCGGCCCATCTGCGCCCGACGTCTGACCGGGTGCGGGAGGCGATTTTCAATCTGCTGATCAACGGCAAGGTGGCGCAAAGCGGTGATCCGGTAACGGGTGCGCGGGTGCTCGATCTGTTTGCGGGCACCGGTGCCTTGGGGTTGGAAGCGTTGTCGCGCGGGGCGGCTTTTGCCTGCTTTGTTGATGACGGGAAAGTTGCCCGCAGCCTGATCAAACGCAATATTGCCCTGATGAGGGCGGAAACTGAGGCGGCGATTTTACCGGTGAATGCGACAGCGCTGATCCCAAATCGGGAGGCCGGGTTTGATCTGGTGTTTCTTGATCCGCCTTACGGCAAATTGCTGGGTCAGGCGGCGATTGCGTCTTGTGTGGCGGGGAAGTGGTTTGCGCCTGATGCTCTGATTGTGTGGGAAGAAGCTGCAGCGCTGCCCGCACCGCAGGGGTTCACCTTGGTTGATCAGCGCAAGTATGGCGATACGTTTGTAACCATGCTGCGGGCACCCCTATGACGCCGGGTGCAGTGATATTTGATTGCGATGGCGTGATTGTGGATAGCGAATATCCGACGTTCGTACTGTTAGCCCGGGAGTTTGCGGATTACGGCTTGATCCTGACGCCAGACCAGATTGCGCGGGATTTTACTGGTGGCACGATGGCCGGCGTGGCGGATTTGGCGCGCACCAAGGGGGCCGGTTTGCCTCGCGACTGGGTGCCTGCGTTTTACGAAAAGTTATATGCACATTTGGCGCTTGGCACGGCTTTGGTACCGGGCATTCTGGATGTTTTGGACCATCTGGATGCCCGCGCCATTCCCTATGCGGTGGGATCGAACGGATCGGATCGCAAGATGCAGGTGACACTGGGGCAGCATCCGGGGCTGATCGAACGGTTTCATGGCCGCTTGTTTTCGGGCCAAACCCTAGGCAAACCTAAACCCGCGCCGGATTTGTATTTGCACGCGGCTGCCGCACTTGGGGTGGACCCTGCGCGGTGCGTGGTGGTGGAAGACAGCCCAACCGGGGCGCAAGCCGCGCGTGCGGCAGCCATGGTTTGCATGGGCTATGCGGCGGCAGGGCACGAGGACGGTCTGCGTGCGGCGGGGGCGGTAATCTTCACTGATATGGCCGATTTGCCGGGGATTTTGGGCTTGTCGCTTTAGGCTGCGAACATCGGGAATGTCACGCCCAACGCCCAAGCCAAGAACAAGCCAAGGCCCACCCCTGCCGCTGCGGGCCGCCATGTGGCGCGGCCAATCCAGCCGCTGACGGTGCCGAACAGCAGGAAAAACAGCAAGATGATCGGCAGGATGATGATCAGGAAAAATAGCTGCTCAAAATCCAGCGCGACGGCCAGGCCAAGCGACGCCAATGCCAAGCCGCGCACGGTGATGACCCGCCAAAAGGGTGCCCGACCACCTTCGGTAAGTATGGCGTCTGCCAACATGAACGGCACAGCCCCAACGGCCATGGCCAAGACGACTGGGATGCGGCCTGCGACGGGGACAAAGGACGCGACGTAGCGATCAAGGGCCGTGCCAAACAAGATAATGCCGAACAGCGCGACCGGTATGGCCAAGGCGACGGCTAAGGCAATACCGCCCCTGCGAAAGCCGCCAAAGGCCGCGACGATGGCAAGCGCCATCAAGCCAAACAGCGCAAAATGAACGGCAAGGTAATCAGCCACAAGAACAGGCAAAAAATGCACATTCATCGGCCAGAGGATCAGCGGCGTTAGCACGGCGGGGGCGATAATAGCCATTGCGAACCGGGCGGGGGGCAGTTGCGGCGGCGGGGTTTGGGGCCGGAAACGGAGCAGAGCGCCAGCCAACGGCCAGCCCAGCGCC
>JACMNW010000470.1 GCA_014378345.1 Pseudorhodobacter sp.
AAGGCTTTGGCGATGCCATGACAGCGGCATTAACGCTTGAAACGCCAGAAGCCCGCATTGCTGCCTTGAAAGCCGTGCCTGTAGCTGGCGATCAGGCGGGTCTCTTGCAACTGATGTTGGCCAGCGATCCGACAAAAGACCGCGCCAGCGCGCTGGCCGCACTGGACGCTGTGGTAGCCGATACCACTCTTGATAGCAGTTACCGCGACCTTGCTGTCTTGCGCCATACTATCCTTATTGGGGCCGACGCGCCTCTGGCGGATAGACGCACCGCGTTAGAGGGTATTACTGCGCCGGGCAGGCCGTACCGCACACTTGCACTGGAACAGATGGCATATTTGCTGATTGAAGAGGGCAAAACACCACAAGCGATTGACGCGTTGCGTGCTTTGACCAAAGATCAAGACGCAAGCGCGGGCCTGCGCGCGCGGGCTGAACAGGTGATCCTGGCGCTTGGTGGTGCAGCGACTGCAAAAGGCTGATACTGCCGATCAGGCGGTAGAATTGATTTGGAAGACGGGGCAAACATGGCAACCAGTGCAGCGATGCGGATACGGACAAGCATGGTTTCAGGCCTTGGTTTGTTGGCACTTTTGGCCGCTTGTGGTCAACGCGAACTTATCTTGCCTGGCGAACGCTTTAATGTGCGCACCCCACTAAGCGACTCTGTGCCCGTCGAAGGCCAGCCTGAACCGGTGGCCCCACCAGACCGCGCAGATAATATCAGCCAAGCCATTTCCCTGCCCGCTGCCAGCGCGAATGCTGACTGGACACACCGCGCAGGCAACAGCCGCCATCTGATGCCGCATGGCGCGCTGTCTGCGTCGCCGCAGCGTGTGTTCAGCGTCAACATCGGTGCAGGCAGTTCGCGCCGTAACCGTATCACTGCCGCCCCGATTGTGGCGGATGGCCGGATCTACACGATCGATGGCCTGTCGGGTCTTGTGGCCACCTCCACCGCAGGCGCGCGGCTTTGGGCGGTTGATCTGACGGCGCAGTTTGACAAAGGCGGCAAGGTTTCGGGTGGAGGCCTTGCTTACGGTGGTGGCCGCTTGTTTGCCGCCACTGGCTACGGTGAAATTGTGGCGTTGGAGCCCGCGTCGGGCGCTGTCATCTGGCGGCAACGCTTTGACGCCCCGGTGATGGGTGCGCCAACGGTTGATAATGGCGTGGTCTATGTCAGTGGTCGCGATGGTTCGGCTTTTGCGCTGACCGCGGACGCTGGAAAAATCCTTTGGGATATTCCTGGCACCCCGAACGGCGTTGGCATGGTTGGGGCCGCAGGCCCAGCTGTAGCGGATACCACCATTCTGTTCCCCTCCGCAGGTGGCGAAGTTACCGCCGTCATGAAAGACGGCTCTGCCCGCATCTGGCAATCGTCCGTGGCAGGGCGGCGTTTGGGCCGCGTTTACGCGGCTATTGCTGACGTGACAGCCGATCCGGTGATCCAAGGATCCACCACCTATGTAGGCACTTCTGCCGGGCGCACTTTTGCGATGAATACAGAAACCGGCGCACTGATCTGGTCGGCACCTGAAGGTGCACTTGCCCCCGTGCTGCCCGTAGGCGGTTCAGTGTTTTTGGTCAATGACGAGGCGCGTCTTGTACGGCTGGATGCCGCCACGGGCGAAGTGATCTGGTCCGTCGAGATGCCATATTTCGTCAAGGAAAAGGTGAAGAAACGCAAAGCCATTACCGCGCATTACGGCCCGGTTCTGGCGGGTGGGCGGCTTGTGGTGGCATCCGGCGACGGTATCTTGCGCTTCTTCAACCCAGCGGATGGCAGCTTGCTTGCAACGGCTGATCTGCCCGGCGGTGCTGCTGCCCAACCGGCCTTGGCGGGTGGCACGCTGTACATCGTGTCGGGCAAAGGTCAACTTCACGCTTTCCGTTAACGCGCGAGCCGTGTAAGGCAGGCCCTTCACGACGCGCCGGAGCGACCCATGACGTTTACCTTGGCCATAGTAGGCCGCCCGAATGTGGGCAAATCCACGCTGTTCAACCGCCTTGTGGGCCGCAAATTGGCGCTGGTCGATGATCAGCCGGGTGTGACGCGCGATCTGCGCGAAGGCGATGCCAAGCTGTTTGATCTGCGCTTTACCGTGATTGACACGGCGGGCTTGGAAAACGTCACCGATGACAGCTTGCAAGGCCGGATGCGCCGCCTGACCGAACGCGCCGTTGATATGGCCGATCTTAGTCTGTTCCTGATCGACGGACGCGCGGGCGTCACCGCCAACGATATGATTTTTGCCGATATCCTGCGCCGCAAAGGCGCACGCGTGATCTTGGGTGTGAACAAAGCCGAAGGTTCTGCCGCTGATGCAGGTGCGCTTGATGCGTGGTCGCTGGGCTTGGGTGAACCCTTGCGCCTGTCTGCCGAACACGGCGAAGGCCTTGATGATCTTTACCACCTGCTGCGCCCGATGGCTGATGAATTTTCCGAACGCGCAGAGGCCGATGCCCCGCTGGTTGATCTCGACATCTCTGAAGAAGAGGCTGAGCTGGAGGTTGATGTTCTGGCCCACCGCGCGACGGTTGCAAAACCTTTGCAAATTGCGGTCATCGGGCGGCCCAACGCAGGCAAATCCACCCTGATCAACAAAATCCTGGGCTATGACCGTCTGCTGACCGGACCAGAGCCCGGCATCACCCGTGACGCTATTTCGATCAAGGCTGATTGGCTGGGCACGCCGATCCGTATTTTTGATACCGCCGGGATGCGCAAAAAGGCCCGCATCAACGAAAAGCTGGAAAAAATGTCGGTGTCCGATGGGCTGCGCGCCGTGCGCTTTGCCGAGGTGATTGTGGTGCTGCTGGATGTGGACATCCCGTTCGAGACGCAGGATCTGCGCATCGCCGATTATGCCGAAACCGAAGGCCGCGCTGTAGTTCTGGCCGTGAACAAATGGGATCTGGAGGGCGAAAAGCAAGAGAAACTCGCCGCCTTGAAGGAAATGTTTGAACGCCACCTGCCGCAACTTCGCGGTGCCCCCTTAATCACCGTATCCGCCAAAACCGGACGTGGATTGGACCGTTTGCACGATGCCATCGTCAAGGCGCATGACGTCTGGAACCGACGCGTACCAACGGCTCGCCTGAACACATGGCTGGGGGCTATGACCGAGGCGCACCCGCCACCCGCCCCCGGAGGACGGCGTATCAAGCTGCGCTATATGACCCAAGTGAAAACCCGGCCACCGGGGTTCATCGCGATGTGTTCGCACCCGGATCTGATGCCCGAAAGCTATAAACGCTATCTTGTCAACGGCCTGCGTGATCACTTTGATATGCCGGGCACGCCCATTCGCATTACCTTGCGCGGCCAAGGTGACAAGAACCCGTTCAAGGATCAGAAATTTCATACCCCAAGCCGCCTGCGCAAGCACGTGGGCAATCCGGTGAAGAACAAGTAGGGCCAGAAAAGGCTGAGTGTTTGGCCGAGAAAATCCGATTAGCGGCGGGCCAGAACCATCGTGCCCGCCATCACGGCAATGCCTGCGCAGGCCACGTAAGCCACACTGCGCGCATCGCCCCAGTTCACCGCGATTACCCCGATGAGTGCCCAGATCACCGTGGCCCCATATTCCAGAACGCCGCGTTTGCGCATCTGCACCGTGACGGCCATCGCCAGAACCAGCGCGAGCATCGCAACCGCCGATCCGGTATTGGAAAGCCAGCCGTAGCCCGTCAAAATAACGCCAAGTGAGACGGAAGCCGCGGCACTTAGCCAGCCCGTGTAAATCGCAATCGGGGCCACCAACAGCCAGCGATCCCGCGCAGGATCGGCGCGCAGCAATGCCAGCAAAGCCAGCCCCAGCATCACCCAGATCACAACCGTCGCCGTCACCGGGGCCACCCCTGCAATCGCCAGCCACACGGCCCCCATCGCCGCCGATCCCGCCAATGGCAGGCGCGTGATATCCCACGCCGGATCATCGGCGCGTTTGACCAGCCCAAACACTGCGTGAACGGCAAGCCACGTATATATCAACCCCCAGATCGAAAACGCATAGCCAGCGGGTTGAATATAGGGTCGGTCAATCTCGACCGGAAACATATCCGGTGCGTAGCCCATGAACGGTGGCGATACGAAGGGCGCTACCAAAAACGCCACCGCCGCCACCAAAACAAGCCAAGGTTTAATGTTCATTCCAAAGCCCCCGCGGCTGATATCCGGGTTTTACCGCCCAAGTAGGGGTATAACGCCGCTGGTAAGTCAACCGATCCGTCGGCCTGCTGCCCGTTTTCCACGACCGCGATCAAACACCGCCCGACAGCCAGCCCGGACCCATTCAGCGTATGAACAAATTCAGGCTTGCCCCCAGGCACTTTGAACCGCGCGTTCATCCGTCGTGCTTGAAAATCACCGCAGACGGATACCGAACTGATTTCACGGTAGGTATTCTGCCCCGGCAGCCATACCTCCAGATCATGCGTCTTGGTGGCGCCGAAGCCCATGTCGCCTGTGCACAAGACAATCGTGCGGTAAGGCAGGCCAAGCCTTTCCAATATCGCCTCGGCGCAGCGCGTCATCCGATCATGCTCGGCCAAGCTGGTTTCCGGCGTGGTTATCGACACCATTTCCACCTTTTCAAACTGGTGCTGGCGCAGCATGCCCGATGTATCTTTGCCTGCCGACCCGGCTTCGGACCGAAAGCATTGCGAATGCGCCGTCATCCGAATTGGCAACGCGCCCGCGTCCAAAATATCGCCCGCCACCGAATATGTCAGCGTCACTTCGGATGTCGGGATCAACCACCAACCATTGGTAGTTTGATAACTGTCTTCGGCGAATTTCGGCAACTTGTCCGTGCCCTCCATCGCGTCATCTTTCACCAGAACCGGGGCCCAAGTTTCCGTAAGGCCATGCTCAGACGTATGCACATCCAACATCATCTGCGCCAACGCCCGCTGCAACCGCGCCACAGCGCCTTTCAGAACCACAAACCGCGCGCCGGACAACTTGGCAGCGGTAGCAAAATCCATGCCGGGTTTCACGCCTGCAATTTCGAAATGCTCCCTGGGCGCAAAATCCATCAAACGCGGGGTGCCCCAGCGGCGAACTTCCACATTCCCCGTCTCATCCGCCCCCACCGGAACCTCTGCCATCGGCAGGTTCGGTATGCGCATCAGCATGTCCCGCAGCCGGGCATCCTCGACAGAAGCCGCGTCGTTCAACAGCGCAATCTCGGCTTTCTTTTCCCCAACCAACCCACGCAGCCGCTCAAATTCGGCGGCATTCCCAGCTGATTTCGCTGATCCTGCTTCTTTTGATGCTACATTCTGGGCTGCCTGCGCAGTTTCGGCTGCCAGAATATTTGCGCGCCGGGCAGCATCAGCCGCCAGCAATTCAGCCGACATCCCCGGCAGCCCCCGACGCGCCAATCCGGCGTCAAAAGCGGCTGGGTTTTCGCGTATGGCGCGGATATCGTGCATGGGGTTCGTCCTGCAATAAAGGCGTGTTCCGCCCCATATGCCCCAGCCCGTCCGGCAATTCAAATCCTGAAATCAGTCCGCCGCGATCCGGGCGCGCAGATCATCGCCGGGGATCACCGCATACGCCTGGGTATTACCGTCCCGCGCCACCATCACGGCGGCCACCTGCCACACGCCACGACGATACATCAAAACCGGTGCACCGGAATTGCCTGATACCACCGGACAGCTTAGCTGCAACACGCCGGGCTGCGTTGCCATCAAATTGCAGTCGTCGTTGCGCACAGCCACCTTTGGCGCATCGCGGCGGAAACCGATAAAGCTGTATCTTTCCGCAAACAGATCTTGGCGTGAAAGCGCCAAGGGTGTTGCAACATCGGCACCGATGGGCGCATCCAGCACCAACAACGCCACATCTTGCGACATCTCGCGCGGCTGGTCCGCAGATGGCTGCGCCAAAACAATCGCACTTCCATGCCGCACGGCAAGGCTGGTGCCATCGCGCCAGCCGGCGGCAAATTGAATATCACCCGGCTGCATCGCCACGCCGTCCTTGGCCACACAGTGCCCCGCCGTCAGCACCAGATCAGCCGCCACCAAAGTGCCCGTGCAAATCGCGCCCCCGGGGGCGTGGCCATAAGTGATCTGCCCAATTGTCCCCCAAGGGCGTTGGGCGTCAGCACTTAATGGCTGTTCGCCTTTAGCAGTTTGCCCTGCCAAAGGCACCAGACCGCCTGCCAAGGCTGCACAAATCCAAACTAAAACCGTAAAACGCCGCATCATCATCACCTTTTGGCCCGCTGTTAATTGCACAGACGCCAAGGCGCATCTATATCGCCATCATAGCAGGGGGGAAGCCCCCAGCATTCTACATCGCAGACTTGCGCTTACCGCCCCTCGTGGCTAGGGTGCGCAACCAAATTCCCCGGGGTATTCCCCTGACCCCTGAGAGGACCATCATGTTCTTCGTGACCCCCGCTTTTGCCCAAGCCGCCGGCGCAGGCCCAGCCTCTGCCATCACATCGTTTGTGCCACTTATTCTGATTTTTGGCATCATGTATTTTCTGCTGATCCGTCCGCAGCAGAAAAAACTGAAAGAGCAAAAGGCAATGGTCGAGGCGCTGCGCCGTGGCGATCAGGTGCTGACGCAAGGCGGAATTCTTGGCAAAGTGGTCAAGGTGGGTGACGACGGCAACTTGGACGTTGAAATTGCCGAGGGTGTGAAGGTGAAAATGCCGCGGGCTGCCGTCGTGCAAGTCATCTCCAAAACTGAACCTGCCGCTGGTTGATCTGGGAATATCTCGATGTTGCATACACCGCTGTGGAAGCGCCTTTTTATCATGTTGGTTTGCGGTGTCGGCATCTTATATGCCATCCCCAATGCTTTCTATGGCCGGGTGGAGCAGCATAACGACGCCGAAAAGGCCGTGTTAGCCGCTGGTGTTGCTACTCCGGAACAAACCGCCGACATAGCGATGTGGCCCAGTTGGGCACCGTCGGGCCTGATGAACCTTGGCCTTGACCTGCGCGGTGGTGCGCATTTGCTGGCCGAGGTGCAGGTGGATGAGGTTTACGCCACCCGCATGGATGGCATGTGGCCAGATGTGCGCGATGCTTTGCGCGATTTGCGCGATAAAATCGGCAATGTGCGCAGGCAGCCGTCGGTTCCGGGCGTGCTGCGCGTTACCATCACCAAACCCGAAGGCATGGCCGACGCCTTGGCGGCAATAAAAGCCCTTGCTACCCCCGTTGTCAGCCTGACAGGCATTGGCCAAAACGATATCGACGTCGCGGTAGATGGAAATGATATCACTGTGCAACTGTCTGAGGCGGAACGCACGGCCACCGACAGCCGCACCATGCAGCAAAGCCTTGAGATCATCCGCCGCCGGATTGACGAAGTAGGCACCCGCGAACCCACTATCCAACGTCAAGGCACCGACCGGATTTTGATCCAGGTGCCCGGTATTGGCTCTGCGTCCGAACTCAAAGCGCTGATCGGCACCACCGCGAAACTGACTTTCAACCCGGTTGTTGGCCGCACGTCTGATGCAGGCGCTGATCCCGGTCCGCGCAATCTGCTGCTGCCTTCGATTGATGAAAAGGGCATCTTCTACATCGTCGAGGAAACTCCGGTTGTCAGCGGTGAGGACCTTGTCGATAGCCAGCCCGCGTTTGATCAAAACAATCGCCCCGCCGTCAATTTCCGTTTTAACCCGTCGGGCGGGCGCAAATTTGGCGACTATACGGCCGAAAACATCGGCTCCCCCTTTGCCATCGTGCTGGATGATGAGGTGATTTCTGCCCCCACCATCCAAAGCCATATCGCGGGCGGATCTGGTATTATCACCGGCAGCTTTACGGTGGAAGAATCTACCAACCTCGCCGTTTTGCTGCGCGCAGGTGCGTTGCCCGCCAAAATGACGTTTCTGGAAGAACGCACCGTCGGCCCGGAACTTGGCCAAGACAGCATTGATGCCGGTAAATTTGCCGCCATCGTCGCCTTGATTGCGGTGGCTTTGTTTATGTTTGCCTCTTACGGGCTGTTTGGCCTGTTCGCCAACATCGCGCTTGCCATCAATATGGCAATGATCTTTGGGGCGCTGTCGATTATCGGCGGCACGCTGACTTTGCCGGGCATCGGCGGTATCGTTTTGACCATCGGCATGGCGGTGGATGCCAACGTGTTGGTTTACGAACGTATCCGCGAAGAATTACGGGTGGCAAAAACTCCCGCCCGCGCCATCGAACTTGGCTACGAGCGCGCCCTTAGCGCCATCATCGACGCCAACTTCACCACGTTGATCACGGCGGCGGTGTTGTTCTATTTCGGCGCTGGCCCCGTACGCGGCTTTGCCATTACTTTGGCCATCGGTATCATCACCTCGGTCTTCACCGCGATTTATGTCACGCGGTTGCTGATCGAGGCTTGGTTTGCCCTGCGCAAACCCAAAACCATCATCGTTTAGGGAAGATTATTCTATGGCATGGCGTCTAAGATTGGCCCCCGAAAAA
>JACMNW010000048.1 GCA_014378345.1 Pseudorhodobacter sp.
CAGCCTCCAATATTGACCGTCTTGGTCGATGCCGTCATCATCACCAAGCGGCCGGCAATTTCGGCCGCCACCTTTGCCATGATGTGGTGCTTCTGGCTGGGAAACACCAGATCGTGGTGAATTTCATCCGACACCAAAATCAGATCATGCCGCACACAGAAATCGGCCACACCCTGCAATTCATCAACGCTCCAGACCCGCCCGCCGGGATTGTGCGGCGAACACAGGATCAGCATCTTTTCGGCGCCCGTCATCTGGGCATCCCAGGCCGCGAAATCCATTTCGTACCGCCCGGCGTTCTGCGCCAGCTTGCATTCAATAACCTTCCTTCCCGCCCCCGCAATCACCCGCGCAAAGGCATGATAAACCGGCGTCAGCAAAATCACTCCATCGCCTGGTGCCGTGAACGCATCGACACATAGCCCGGTGCCGTTGACCAAACCATGCGTGGTAAAGATTGTCTCGCGCGCCACGTCCCAGCCATGCCGGGTTTTCATCCACCATTGGATGGCCGCAATGTACTTCGAATCATCGCCGAAGTAGCCATAAAGCCCATGATCCGCCATCGCCTGCACCGCGTCTTGCACAACCTGTGGTGGCCGGAAATCCATATCCGCAACCCACATGGCAAGCCCGGTCTGGGGTGATACGCCGTACATCTGCTCCATCATGTCCCATTTGACGCAATGGGTGCCGACGCGGTTTATTGGTTCGTCAAAGCTCATGCTGTATTTGCCTTTATTTCGCCGAGTATTATATTCTGGAGTTAGTCACGTTGACAGAATATCATTCCACCATTTATTTCTCAAGTTTTACATTATTCCGAAATATCGCATACATTGAGAATTTTATCCTGAGAAGGCATCGTGGCAACCCCTTGTTACCACCCGTCCGCCTTTCTCTTGCATCATTGCCCCCAGCGCCGTAAATCGAAAAATATGATACGTCATATCTTGATACACCCCGACCCGCGTCTCAAACGGCTTTCCGATCCAATCTCCGAAATATCGGCAGATGTGGGGAAATTGGCCGATGATATGCTTTCTACCATGTATGACGCCCCCGGTGTCGGCCTCGCTGCGCCGCAGGTCGGCGTCAACCAGCGCATGTTTGTGATGGACTGCGTGAAGAATCCCGACACCCCCCCCCGCCCGATCGTGTTGATCAACCCGGAAATCACTTGGGCATCGGAAGACCTTACCACGTATGAAGAAGGTTGCCTTTCCATCCCCGATCAATACGCCGACGTTGAACGCCCATCCGAAGTGCGGGTGCGCTGGCTGGGCCTTGATGGCAAAACCCATGAAGAACAGTTTGCGGGCCTTTGGGCGACCTGCGCGCAGCATGAAATTGACCATCTGGATGGCAAATTGTTCATCGATTATCTGCGTCCGTTGAAACGCCAGATGATCACCCGCAAGATGGAAAAACTAAAGCGCGAACTGGCGCGCGGCTGATGGCCACTCGGGCGTTTTTGCGTTGGCCGCATGTGTGCCTTGCCACACCTGCCGCCCCTGTTGCCGCCATCACCGACGAAATCCGCGCCATTTGGGCCGATATGGTGGATAGCATGGATGCGATGCCGGGCTACGGCCTTGCCGCACCACAAATCGGGGTATCCCTTCGCCTTGCTGTGGTGGATTGTTCCGAAGAACGCGGCCAAGCCATTTTGATGGCCAACCCGCAAGTTTTGCATGCCAGTGGCCAGTTGCGCGACCATGAAGAAGCGTCGCCGAATTTGCCCGGCATATCTGCCGTGATCCGCCGCCCGCGTGCGGTGACCGTGCGCTATATGAACGCAGACGGTGTGGCTGAGGATCGTGATTTCGTGAACCTTTGGGCCACATCAGTGCAGCACCAGATCGACCATCTGAACGGCCATATGTATTTTGACCGGCTGTCGCCTCTGAAGCGTAAAATGCTGCTGGCAAGGGCCGAAAAACTGCGGAAGCGCGCATGAGGATTGTGTTCATGGGCACGCCTGATTTTTCGGTGCCAATTCTTGAGGCGCTGGTCGCCCATCACGATGTGATCTGCGTCTATTCCCAACCGCCGCGTCCTGCTGGCCGTGGCAAGCAAGACCGCTTAAGCCCGGTGCAAGCGCGTGCGATGGCTTTGGGGATTGAAACGCGCCACCCATCCAGCCTGCGTAACCCCGAAGCGCTTGTAGATTTCACCGCCCTGAACGCCGATATCGCGGTGGTGGTGGCCTATGGCTTGGTCCTGCCGCAAGCCATTCTGGATGCGCCCGCCAAGGGGAGCCTTAATATCCACGCCTCGCTGTTGCCGCGCTGGCGGGGGGCGGCCCCTATTCACCGTGCTATTATGGCGGGGGATGCCGAGACCGGGATTTGCATCATGCGCATGGACGCGGGGTTGGATACCGGGCCGGTAATGCTGCGCCAAGCGATGGCGATACGCAGCCATGATACGACCGCTGATTTGCAGGGTCGATTGGCTGCTCTTGGGGCGAAGACGATCATCGAGGCGCTGAAAACCTTGCCGCCAGCCATACCGCAATCAGCAGATGGCGTGACCTATGCCAGCAAAATCGACAAGGCCGAAGCGCGCATTGATTGGGCCAAGTCTGCCATTGAAGTGGATCGCCAA
The DNA here is from genome assembly GCA_014378345.1 of Pseudorhodobacter sp. Lineage (GTDB taxonomy): Bacteria > Pseudomonadota > Alphaproteobacteria > Rhodobacterales > Rhodobacteraceae > JACMNW01. Next base: position 2,611 of record JACMNW010000048.1, read on the forward strand.
ATTCGCGGCCTGTCACCGTTTCCGGGCGCATGGTGCGATGTGGCAGGCGAGCGGCTGAAATTGCTTCGATCTTGCGTGGTCGAAGGGCAGGGCGCGCCGGGGAAGATTTTGGGCGGGCTGACGATTGCTTGTGGCACGGGGGCCGTCATGATCACGCTGGCGCAACGCGAGGGAAAACGTGCCATGCAGGCGGATGATGTTTTGCGCGGTTGGGTGCTGCCCGATCACCTGTCCTGACGGAAACTGACAAGACAAGCATGGCATACCGACCCTAACAGCAAAAGGGATCATCATGCAGAACTATTGGATTGGCGTCGCATCGGCAGATCATGTGGCGCGGGGCCAAGTGGATGGCTTTATGCAGGTGTGCCATGGCAAAGCCGCCCCGCTACGGCGCATCAAGCCCGGTGACGGCGTGGTCTATTATTCGCCGACCCAAGTTTTCGGGGCGGCTGATGGCTTGCAATCGTTCACCGCTATTGGATTTGCGCGCGATCATCTGCCCTATCAGGTGGAAATGGGGCAGGGCTTTACGCCTTACCGGCGCGATGTCGCATGGGTTCCGGCCACCCCGGCCTTGATCCGCCCCTTGTTGGAGCATCTTGATCTCACGCGCGGGGTGCGCAACTGGGGGTATGGCTTTCGGTTTGGGCTGCTGGCCATTACGCCGGATGATTTTGTCACCATTGGCCGTGGGATGCGGGCTGATTTGGGCCATGGCGTTGAAAGCGCAAGCATCACTCCCTAAGTTTGCATCGAGATTGATTTGGGGGGTGCGATGCCAAGCCTTATTCTGATTGCCATTATGGGTGCTGCCGCTGGCTTTTTGGCAACACGCGTGATGCGGGTGCAAACCGATGTGCCAACAACGGTTGTTATTGGTATTGTGGGGGCTGTGGTCGGCGCGTCAATCTTGCGATTTTTGGTGCTGGTCACCGGGCTTGCCGCCTATTTCGTCGGATCAGTTCTGGGTGCGATGGTGCTGATCTGGGCGTGGCGGACATATGTATCTAAATAAGCGTCTTGACCGCATCCTTGATCTTAAAGCCCTTGCCACCTGCGCCATTCCACAACACCTGCCCCTGCCAAGCGGCAAACAACACTGCCGCCGCCCCGCGCCCCTTAGACCCGCCACCAAGTTGCAGCCCAAGCGTTGTTTCAACCGATTGCCGCCATGCCTTGGCACGTTTGCGCAAAACAGTATCTCGCAGATCCATGCATAGCATGGCAAGGTCAACTGTAGCAGATTGAATTTCTGCCAATAATTTCAGCAGGTTTTGGGCACCCTTGGCAGACAGTTCCGATGCAGAAATGGCCGTTGCGGTGGCGTGATCCAACGCATCCCAAGACGCCAGATGTGCCGCCTGAACCATGTTTGCACGTGACCCAAACCGTTGCACCAAGGTAGGCCCGGCAAGACCCGTGGCGCGCGCGACCGATGCAAAGGCCACAGCTTTTTCGCCACCTGCCGCCAGCAGCTGGCGGATGGCGGCAAATACGTCGGCGTCGGAAACTGTTTTTATGCGTCCCATCCGGTAAACATAACCGAACGTAAGGTTATTTTCAACGAAACTTATTTTCCAATCTTAAACGGAGCCATTCCCGCCCGCGCCAATTCGTCGGCGCGTTCGTTTTCCGCGTGCCCAGCATGGCCCTTGATCCATTTCCAGACGACTGAATGCTTGCCGCGAGCTGCATCCAACCGCTGCCACAGATCGACATTCTTGACAGGCGGCCCGGCCGCTGTGCGCCA
>JACMNW010000471.1 GCA_014378345.1 Pseudorhodobacter sp.
AGGTTGGGGCAGGCACCTTTCACCCCGGTACCACGTTGCGGTCTTTGGTGACCAAGCCTTGGGCTGCGGCCTATGTGCAGCCATCACGCAGGCCTACCGATGGGCGCTACGGCGAAAACCCGAACCGGTTGCAGCATTACTATCAGTATCAGGTGCTGATCAAACCCTCGCCACCCGACTTGCAGGATTTGTATCTGGGGTCGCTTGCCGCGATTGGCATTGATGCATCCATGCACGACATCCGCTTTGTCGAGGATGATTGGGAAAGCCCGACGCTTGGCGCTTGGGGTCTGGGGTGGGAGATTTGGTGTGACGGCATGGAAGTCAGCCAGTTCACTTATTTTCAGCAGGTTGGCGGTCATGATTGCAAGCCGGTTTCAGGCGAATTGACCTATGGCTTGGAACGGCTGGCCATGTATGTGCTGGGCGTGGATCATGTGATGGACATGCCGTTTAATGATCCATCCGCGCCGATCCCTTTGAAATACAGCGATATTTTCTTGCAGACCGAACAGGAATATTCGCGCTGGAACTTTGATCAGGCGGATACGGCGATGTTACTCCAGCATTTCGTCGACGCGGAAAGCGAATGTGACCGTATCCTGACTGCCCCGCAGCCAGACCGCGCAGGCCGCACCATCGTGATGGCGCACCCGGCCTATGATCAATGTATCAAGGCCAGTCACTTGTTCAACCTGCTCGACGCGCGGGGCGTGATTTCGGTGACCGAACGGCAGGCGTACATCGGCCGCGTGCGCGCGCTTGCAAAGCGCTGTGCAGATGCGTTCAGGGAAACGGCTGCGGGGCAAGATTTTGCGGGCCAGGTTAAATCGGGGGCGGACCAGTGAATGGCAAGATTATTGGGGTGGGTCTGGTGATAAGCGGTTTGGTCGCGGGCATTGCGATGTATTGGTTGCAGCTTTATGCGTTTTACGAACCTGTCAGCTTTCAGCCGGGCAACGAAATTCGCCTGACGCCGATCACCAGCGACGTGCCTGAAGTGATCGTCGCCGATAACGTGACCGGGATTGACGCCACTTCATCGCCCTTGCGCTTTCGCGCTTGTTTCACCACGCCGCTAAGCCAAGCCATGTTGACCGAAACCTATGTGGTTTATGACGGCGCCGAACCCTTGGTTGCCCCCGGCTGGTTTGATTGCTTTGATGCGATGGCGATTGGCAAAGCGCTCGAAACCGGCGAGGCGATTGCGTTCTTGTCGGAAAAAAACATCAACTCCAAAACGGATGCTGCGGGCGTTGTGCAGCCATCGGGCATTGACCGCGTGGTCGCTGTGATGCCCGATGGCCATGCCTATGCCTGGCACCAGTTGAACGACATTCTGAAAGACTGACCCATGCCCGATTTGCTGCTTGAACTTTTCTCGGAAGAAATTCCCGCCCGGATGCAGGCGCGGGCGCGCGAGGATCTGAAAAAGCTGGTGACGGACGGGCTGGTGGAAGCAGGGTTGACCTATGCGGGGGCGGGCGTGTTTTCAACGCCGCGCAGGCTGGTTCTGGCGATTGAGGGGCTGACGTCTGAAAGCCGCCCGGTGCGCGAAGAACGCAAAGGGCCGAAGTCCGATGCGCCAGAGGCGGCGATTGAGGGGTTCTTGCGGTCAACGGGCCTGACCCGCGACCAGTTGGACTTGCGGGATGATAAAAAGGGGCAGGTGTTTTTCGCAGTGGTGGAACGCCCCGGTCGTGCAGCCCCCGTAATTGTGGCCGAGGTTGTGGAACATGTGATCCGCAATTTCCCATGGCCAAAATCCATGCGCTGGGGCAATGGTGCTTTGCGCTGGGTGCGGCCATTGCAATCCATCCTGTGCATTCTGGGCGATGAGGGCGGGGCGGAAGTGGTGCCTGTGGTGGTCGATCACCTGACCGCTGGTAACACAACCTGCGGCCACCGCTTCCTTGCCCCCACGCGTTTTGCCGTATCCTCATTTGACGATTACACCGCAAAACTGCGCCGCGCCTTTGTAATGCTGGATAGTGCGGAGCGTGAGGCGCATATCTGGAACGATGCCACCAATCTGACCTTTGCGAGCGGCATGGACGTCGTCCCCGACGCGGGGTTGCTGACTGAGGTTGCCGGGCTGGTCGAATGGCCGGTTGTGCTGATGGGCAAGATTGATGAGGCGTTTCTGGGCCTGCCTGCGGAAGTGCTGCAAACTTCAATGCGGGAGCATCAGAAATTCTTCTCGGTGCGCGCCAAATCTGGCCGGATTGAAGGGTTTGTCACGGTCGCCAATACCGTGACCAGAGATCATGGTGCCACGATCCTTGCGGGCAATCAAAAGGTGTTGTCGGCGCGGTTGTCGGATGCGAAATTCTTTTGGGAGAATGACCTGCGGGTGGCCAAGGCCGACCCCGACTCCAAACCGATGGGTGACTGGCTGGATGGCTTGTCTGCCGTCACCTTCCACAACAAACTCGGCTCCCAGGCCGACCGCGTGGCGCGGATTGCGGCGCTGGCCCGCGAAATCGCTCCGCTTGTTGGGGCTGATGCCGATCTGGCCGAACAGGCGGCACGGGTCGCAAAGGCCGATCTGCGATCCGCCATGGTTGGTGAATTCCCGGAACTGCAAGGCCTGATGGGCATGTACTACGCCCGCGCGGCGGGGATGCCGGAGGCCGTAGCCCTCGCCGCCCGCGACCATTACGCGCCGGTGGGGCCGACGGATGCTGTGCCATCGGACCCGGTGTCGGTGGCCGTGGCGCTGGCGGATAAGATCGACACGCTGACCGGGTTCTGGGCGATTGATGAGGAGCCGACGGGGAGTAAGGATCCTTTCGCGCTGCGGCGGGCGGCGTTGGGGGTTATTCGGTTGGTGTTGGGGAATGGGGTGAGGGTGTCCGCAAGCGACATTTCTCGCTTCGGCTTTTTTGCACA
>JACMNW010000472.1 GCA_014378345.1 Pseudorhodobacter sp.
ATCGTGCACCTTATGGCCATGGGCCGGGCGCGGCCAAACGAAATTCTGGCGGTCACCTTCACCAACAAAGCCGCGCGGGAAATGAAAGACCGCGTCGGCCGGATGCTGGGCCAACAGGTCGAAGGCATGCCGTGGATGGGCACGTTCCATTCCATCAGCGTCAAGATCCTGCGCCGCCATGCCGAATTGGTGGGGCTGAAGTCAAACTTCACCATTCTGGACACCGATGATCAGCTGCGCCTGTTAAAACAACTGATCGTCGCCGCGAATATTGACGAAAAACGCTGGCCTGCCCGCATGTTGGCCGGGTTGATTGATTCATGGAAAAACCGCGCCTGGACGCCAGCCCGCGTGCCTGCATCGGAAGCGTCCGCCTATAACAACCGTGGCACCGAGCTTTATGAGCAGTACCAAGACCGCCTGAAAGCCCTTAACGCCACCGATTTCGGTGATCTGCTGCTGCACTGCGTGACGATTTTCCAGACCCACCCGGACGTGCTGGATCAATACCAACGCTGGTTTCGCTATATTCTGGTGGACGAATACCAAGATACCAACGTCGCCCAATACCTGTGGCTGCGCCTCTTGGCGCAAGCGCACCGCAACATCTGCTGCGTGGGCGATGATGATCAGTCGATCTATGGTTGGCGCGGCGCCGAGGTCGGCAATATCCTGCGGTTTGAGAAAGACTTCCCGGGCGCGCATGTGGTGCGGCTGGAACAAAACTACCGCTCCACGCCGCATATTCTGGCCGCAGCTTCATCTGTGATTGCAAAGAACGCAGGCCGCTTGGGCAAAACGCTGTGGACGGACGAGCAGGACGGCGAAAAGGTGCGCCTGATCGGCCATTGGGATGGCGAAGAAGAGGCCCGCTGGATCGGCGATGAAGTGGAAGCCTTGCAAAAAGGCACGCGCGGCCTTGCCCCGCAAAGCCTTGATCACATGGCGATATTGGTGCGCGCCAGCCACCAGATGCGGGCATTTGAAGACCGGTTTCTGACCATCGGGCTGCCCTACCGCGTCATCGGCGGCCCCCGTTTCTACGTACGCTTGGAAATTCGCGATGCCATGGCATATTTCCGCCTTGCCGTGTCGCCCGAGGATGATCTGGCGTTTGAACGGGTGGTGAATACCCCCAAGCGCGGCCTTGGCGACAAGGCGCAAGCCGATATTCAGCGCACTGCGCGGGCATCTGGCATGTCGCTTCTGGAAGGATCGCGTGAATTGGTGGCGCATGGCGCGATTGGTGGCAAGGGTGCCGGGCAGTTGCGCGGCTTCGTCGAAGGCATCGACCGATGGCACGCATTGACGCGGGTGCAGGGCAAAAGCCACATCGAGATTGCCGAGCAAATACTTGAAGAATCCGGTTACACCGACATGTGGGCGCAAGATAAAACGCCCGAGGCACCGGGGCGGTTGGAAAACCTGAAAGAACTCGTCAAGGCGTTGGAGCAATTCGAAAACCTGCAAGGTTTCCTCGAACACGTGTCGCTGATCATGGATAATTCCTCCGAAGACGCCGCCGAAAAAATCTCGATCATGACGTTGCACGCCGCCAAGGGCTTGGAATTCCCTGTGGTTTTCTTGCCGGGATGGGAAGATGGCCTGTTCCCCAGCCAGCGTTCTATGGACGAATCTGGTCAAAAAGGCGTCGAGGAAGAACGCCGCCTCGCTTACGTTGGCATCACGCGGGCTGAAGAATTATGCACCATTTCATTCGCCGCCAACCGCCGGGTGTACGGCCAATGGCAATCGGCGCTGCCCAGCCGGTTCATCGACGAACTGCCTGCCGCCCATGTTGAAATCCTTACCCCTCCCGGCCTTTACGGCGGCGGTTTTGGCGCAGCAGCCCCATCCTTCGGGTCGGCGCTGGAAGACCGCGCGACCAAGGCCGATGTTTACAATTCCCCCGGATGGCGCAGGATGCAGGACCGCGCCGCCACTCGGCCCATGAGCCAGCCGCGCGAGGCAAAAAACTCGGTGATTGATTTGTCCGCTGTGTCGTCTTTCACCCTTGACGACCGCGTATTCCATCAGAAATTCGGCTATGGCTCGGTGGTCGGCATTGAAGGCGACAAGCTGGACGTGGCCTTCGACCATACTGGCATCAAGAAAATCGTCGCCCGCTTTGTAACCCAAGCGGATGCAGTGGATGAAGTGCCGTTCTGATCAGCTTTTTCTGTCTCTGAATATCCCCGGTGGAGGCATGCCTGTGCAGGCAAATGCAACCGCATGTCTTAAACCCAATCGCCGCATGCCCAAATAAAAAACGGCGGCACCCGGGGAGGAGAATGGGTGCCGCCGCGCATTCGCGTCCGGCCGGGAGGAGGATGGCCTTTCGCTAAAAAATACCGTGCCACGCACGGCGTCTGAAAAATGCGACGACCCCGGGAGGAGGATGGGGTCGTCGCCGGTCTGATTGGCCCCGGGAGGAGGTGGGGCCGCTCTGACATCGGTGCAAGCTTTCGCCTGCTGAATTGGTGCGACGACCCCGGGAGGAGGATGAGGTCGCCGCTGGTCCGATCAGCTCCGGGAGGAGGTGGAGCCTTTCGTACAACGTTGGAAGCCTTAGCTTCCCTAGTAAATTGCGACAACACCGGGGAGGAGGATCGGTATTGCCGCCTTTGCTACAAACCCCGGGAGGAGGTGGGGTCTCGCAAAAACCTTATTTGCCGTAGGCGGCTTGTTTCGCGATATCCTTGATCATCGAGCCGTGAATGCCCAAATCAGCAAGATCGCGGTCTGACAAAGCATTAAGTTCGCGAACAGTCTGGTTGAACAAAGCGCGGCGGCGCAGCGCAAGCTTGACCGATTTCGCAATATTGCCCAGACGATCAGCAACACTGATGTTCAAGGAACGGGATGAATTTACATAAGCCATGATTATCGTCTCAACTTTCTTGTTTCACAGCGGGTTTATTTCGTCTTTGGTACATCGCTTTTCGCTGTTACCGTAAACATGGGGCAATTGCTGCAGTTGCACAATAGGCCGGGTGCGCAATGCTGCTATGCAGCGATCGCATGGCAGAATGTCACAAATTAGTGATGATTTACAGGTGCTTCGTCTGAATTTTGATCATTTGGAAAACAGTACCTTGCCCTTTGTGACAAGAAGAACAAAATGTGATGAAGACCTAAGCAAAGGAAAAACCAATGTCACCGTCTCGTGAAGATATCATGGCCACCCTTGGGGCCATTCCAGTGGCAGATGGCGGCACCCTTGTATCGTGCGATTTGATTCGCGCGCTGATGATAGAGGGTGGTCAGGTGCGGTTCGTGATCGAAGCGGCCACGCCCGATCAGGCCCGCTCATTGGAACCCGCACGCGCTGCGTCCGAGGCGGCCATTCGCGCAATGGCAGGTGTCACGGCCGTTCAGGTCTTGCTCACCGCCCATGGCCCCGCCGCCAAAGCCCCGCCACCCAGCCTGAAAATCGGCCAGCACCCCACACCACAACAAGGTGGCCCGCAACGCATTTCCGGCATTGACCGCATTATAGCAGTCGCTTCCGGCAAGGGGGGCGTGGGCAAATCGACAGTATCGTCAAACCTCGCCGTGGCCCTTGCCAAGCAAGGCCGTCGCGTCGGCTTGCTGGATGCCGATATCTACGGCCCCTCGCAGCCCCGGATGATGGGCGTCACCGCGCGGCCCGCGTCGCCCGACGGCAAGACCATTATTCCTTTGCAGGCGCATGGCGTCACGATGATGTCCATCGGCCTGATGCTGAAGGAAGATGAGGCGGTGATCTGGCGCGGCCCTATGATTATGGGGGCGTTGCAACAACTGCTGGGGCAGGTGGCCTGGGGCGAACTTGACGTGCTGATCGTCGATCTGCCGCCCGGCACTGGCGATATTCAACTGACCCTGTGTCAGCGCACCCATCTGACCGGGGCCATCGTGGTATCTACTCCGCAAGACGTGGCGCTGCTGGATGCCCGCAAGGCGCTTGATATGTTCGTCAAGCTGAAAACCCCGGTGCTGGGACTGATCGAGAATATGTCTACTTATATATGTCCCAACTGCGGGCACGAAGAACATATCTTTGGCCATGGCGGAGTAGCTGCCGAAGCAGCGCGTCTGAACTTGCCATTCTTGGGTGAATTGCCTCTCAGCCTTGAGGTGCGTATTGCCGGCGATGCTGGAACGCCGATAGCGGCGGGTGACGGCCCGGCGGCGCAAGCCTATGCTGCCCTTGCGGCGCGTCTGGTGGCGGGTGGTATGGCCTAAAGGCAAGGTATGGGATGGCGTGGGAATTCCCCTGCTCACACCCCATCCCAACGAATCACTTTTGCGATATTTGGCGTGAAACTGTCGGTGCTGCGTAGTTTTTCGGCCACCTTATGTCTAACTTAGGGCGGCATCAGGCTATGTTGAAGAAAAATTTGAAGATACTGGGAATTAATGGGAAAATATCTTTAGGTCGATTTTAATCTATATATAGCGACTGAGTTTTTGATATTCGCAATTTGTAGTCTTTGATAAGTTTACTATTCTACCAAATACTGTTTCGGACCGATCCAAACCACAACATCTACGTCCTTCGCCCCAAGATTTCCCTTTGCGTCCCATGAATTCCCATGTCATACCGATCCCACGGTGATGATAGCGGTAATCAGTAAAGCAGGGGCGGCTTAAGACCCCGAATAGGCGATAGCAGGTTTTATACAGGCAACCGCTTTCATCATCCTAATGAGATTCGGCGCGCACGCGAGCAGACACTTCCCCCAAGTGGCACGCGCAGCTGGACACCCAGCGATGGGACAGATGGCGGGCCGAGCAGTGGCAGCAGCTCGGTCCGCTTTTTCATTTCAGGGTCCGCGTATCGCGGGCAGGGACCTGAAGGGTAAGGGGCAGCGAAGGATACGTAGGGCAGTGTCGGAAGCGTTCAGGGGCGAATTCTACCAAAAGGTAGATGGTAAGGCGCGGGTTTCCATCCCGGCAGCCTTTCGCCGTATTCTGGATGGCGAAGACCCCGAAACGATCGAGTCCCCCCGCACCCGGATTGTGCTGATCTATGGTGGCAAATCCCGAAATTTTGTTGAATGCTATTCCAAAGCCGGGGCCGATGCGTTGGCGCGCGATATCGAAGCGATGCCGCAGGGTGAAAAGCCCCGGCTGCGCGCCGAACGCGAATTGATCACACAATCTGCGACCATTGAAATTGATGAAGACGGCCGCATCGTTTTACCCCCAAAAGTGCGCGAAAAGATGGGCTTTGCGCCTGATGATCTGTCGGGCGGGGCAGAAGCTGCCTTTGCCGGGGCCACCAACCGTTTCAAGCTGTATCGCCGTGATGTCTACGATGCAGAACTTGCCCAAGACGACGAAGATGACGACGGCAGTGACGTCCTTGCCTTGGTAAGCAAACACAAAACGGGGGCGTAAAAGATGCCCCACGGCGATACGACCGCTGACCGCCCTTCCCACATTCCCGTGCTTTTGCGCCCAATTCTGGCGGCTATCGCGCCAGTGTCGGGCGTCTGGATGGATGGCACTTTCGGCGCTGGTGGTTATGCGCGCGGATTGCTGGATGCGGGGGCCGCAACCGTTATCGGCATCGACCGCGATCCTTCGGCTTTCGCACTTGCCGCAAACTGGGCTGGCGAATATGCCGACCGTCTGCGCCTAGTCGAAGGCACCTTTTCCAACCTTGATACCCTTGCAGGCGAACCGCTTGACGGTGTTGTGCTGGGTCTCGGTGTATCCTCCATGCAAT
>JACMNW010000473.1 GCA_014378345.1 Pseudorhodobacter sp.
ATCGTCGGGTGGGTCTTCGGGTGGCAGCGCGCGCGGAGGATCATCGGGTGGTGCGTCCGGTGGCAGCAGCCGCAGCGATATGGATGACGAAATTCCGTTCTAAAGCCGATACTTACAGATAGACGGCGCAGTAGCACTGGACGCGGCACCGTCTATTTCCTATATAAACACTCAACAACCCACCGCGAGAGTGCCATGAACCAAGCACAGGACAAGATCGAGGGAACGCCCCTGATCAAACCGTCAACCACCGATCATCCACTTTATGAGTCGGTCGTTGATGCCTGCCGCACCGTGTTTGACCCCGAAATCCCGGTGAATATCTATGATCTGGGTCTGGTCTATACCATTGAAATTTCACCTGAAAACGAAGTTGAGGTGATGATGACGCTGACCGCCCCCGGCTGCCCCGTTGCGGGCGAAATGCCGGGCTGGGTGGCTGATGCCGTCGGGCCACTGGCGGGTGTGAAACAGGTCAACGTCAACATGACCTTCGATCCGCCATGGGGGATGGAGATGATGTCGGATGAGGCAAAGCTGGAACTTGGGTTTATGTGAGGCAAGCCTAGGGGCTTGCAAACCGCCTATGCAAATCTAAAGACCTGCAAACACCACATGTAAGCTAATACACTTGCAATTGCGCTTCGCAAGCCTTAAGGCTTGCATATGACCCACACAGCCGCAGTCCTTACCGGAGACCTGATCGCCTCTACCCAAGCCGGGCAAGGCGCAGTTGACGGTACGATGGAAGTGCTCGAAGGCATCGCACAGGATGAGGCGCAGATCAGCGGGCTGGATATCCGATTTGCCCGCTTTCGCGGTGATGGCTGGCAGATGTACTGCCCCGAAGCTGCGCGGGTGTTTCGCCTGACCGTGCTGGTATTGGCCAATTTGCACAGCCGCCCGAAACTGGCGCAAACCAGACTAGCGGTGGCGACGGGAGAGGTGTCGGTGCTTCCGCCGCATGGGCTGGCAAGTGCGAGTGGCGAGGTATTTACGATATCAGGTCACGGGCTTGATAACATTGGGAATCAGCGACTGATTTTTGACAACACAACCTCAGCCTCAACTTGGCAAAGTTCGCTCTTTTCCTATCTGACTTGGCAGTCTTCGCGGTGGTCTCCGGAACAGGCAGAAGCAATTGCAATGGTCTTTCGCTATGCTCCACCTGAACCGCGCAAGTCCGCCGAAGAACTGGCCATTAGCCGCCAAGCTTTTATGGCTCGCCTTACAGGTGCGGGTTATCTGCCGCTTTGGGATGCAGATCGAGCGTTTCACCATAACCGGGTGGCACCAACATGATTGAAACCTTCGCCGCCCTCCTCCTCGCTCACACCCTCGCCGATTTTTCGTTTCAAACCAACTGGATGGTGCAGAACAAACGCCGCATTTTGCCAATGCTGGCGCATATAGGCGTAGTTCTGGCCGCATCTATCCTAACAACCGGAACCCCTCACCCGCTCTTATTCGCCCTCGCCGCCATTCACATGCTAATCGACGCCACAAAAGCCGCTTATTTCCCGAACCGCCTTGCCTCTTTCCTGCTGGACCAAGCTGCTCATTTTGCCAGCATCACCGCAATCGTAGTCTTGCAACCCACCCTCTGGTCCACAGGCATCTGGGCCAATATCCCATGGCTTCCCGCCGCAATGACACTGTTAGCGGGCGCGTTGATCGCCACGCAAGCGGGCGGCTATGCCGTAGGCTTGCTCATGCAACCCTGGGCCGCGGAAACCCCGCCTGGCCTGCGCAATGGGGGCCGGGTGATCGGCACCTTGGAGCGGGGACTGATCTTTCTGCTGGTGCTAACCGGCCAGGCGGCGGGCATCGGATTTCTGATCGCGGCAAAATCGGTGCTGCGTTTTGGCACAGTGAAAGACGAAGGCAAGCTAAGCGAATATGTCATCATCGGCACGCTTGCGTCGTTCATGTGGGCCATCGCGGCATCGGCCGCTACAATATGGCTGCTAAACCTGCTGCCTTCCCTTGGAATTCCCGATCTGCTACCCTAACTATGAACAAAGTGAGGTTCCCATGTTTGGTATTCCCGGAAAAGCCGCTGTCACCATGACCCCAACCGCCGCCGCCCAAATCGCGCGGCTGATGGCAAAGCAAGGCTCCACCGGGCTGCGCATTGGCATTAAAAAAGGCGGCTGTGCGGGCATGGAATACACCATGGATTACGTGGCCGACCTCAACCCGATGGACGAAGTGGTTGAACAAGACGGCGCACGGGTGATGATTGCACCAATGGCGCAGATGTTCCTGTTCGGCACCCAGATTGATTACCAGACATCGCTGCTGGATGCCGGGTTCAAGTTCATCAATCCGAATGTGGCCGAAGCCTGCGGCTGTGGTGAATCTATTAAATTCAAAGACGCGCCCGCCGCCTGAACTGAAGCCGCCTGATCTAGGTTCCCTTTCTGGCACCAATCGCGTAATTCTGTTTGCGACACGCAACGGGAGTAGATCATGCGCAAACTTGCCGCCGGAAACTGGAAGATGAACGGCACCAATGCGTCGCTGTCCGAAGTGGCGGCCCTTCTGAAGGCGCACCCTGCCCCCGCCTGCGAGATGTTGCTTTGCCCGCCCGCGCCTTTGCTCTCGCGGATGGCAGATGTGGCCTCAGGCACACAGCTTCGCCTTGGCGGGCAAGACTGCCATGCAGAGGTGTCAGGTGCCTTCACCGGCGATATTTCGGCTGCAATGCTGGCTGATGCGGGTGCAACACATGTTATTCTTGGCCATTCCGAACGGCGCGCGGTGCATGCTGAATCTGATGATATGGTGCAGGGGAAAGCAAAGGCCGCAATCGCGACAGGGCTTATCGCCATCATCTGTGTAGGTGAAACCGAACGGCAGCGCGACGCCGGGGCCACGCTGGATGTGATCGGCGCACAGCTTTTGGGATCATTGCCCGATGGGGCCAGCAGCGCCACCGTGGTCATTGCCTATGAACCCGTCTGGGCCATCGGCACGGGGCGCACCCCCACATTGCCGGAAATCGCCGATGTTCATTTGTTCCTGCGATCCCGGCTTACATCGCGTATGGGCGCAGATGCGCTGGAGGTTCGGCTTTTGTACGGTGGGTCTGTCAAACCCTCAAACGCGGCAGAGATTTTTGCTTTGCCAAATGTTGACGGCGCATTGGTCGGCGGTGCCAGCCTCAAGGCGGCTGATTTCGGGGCGATAGTTGCCGCCCTGTCGGACGCGGGATAACACCTGTCGGGCGCAGCCAAGACAAAGGGTGCCAAGGCAGATGAAACTTTGCCAGCCAACATTGATGTTGCCAGCCAAATCCCGGTTTTTTGGCCTCAAGCCCGCCCGACAAAATCGGTATTTCCATTTGTTTGGCACGCTCCTGCCGTAACCGACGCACCGCAGAAAGACTGCTATGATCCTTTCCCCTCCCCTGCCGCGCAGTGTTCTTTCGGCCAATATCTATTGTCTGCTCTCCATGCTGGTCTGGTCGGCCGGGCTGCCCGCCATTCAACATTTGCTGGTGATCATTCCGCCGGTTCCTTTGTCGGCGATGCGCACCGGGCTGGCGGGGCTGGTGCTGGTTGCTATTTGGGCCGCTGTCGAAGGCACTGGTGCGGTGCGCCGTGCCGCTTGGGGCCGGGGGCTTTGGGTCGGGTTCGTCGTCATGGGCCTGAGTGCGGTTCTGATCGCCATGGCCCTGCAACTGACCGATGCGGTCAGCGTGGCCATCCTCACCGCCACGATGCCAATCGCCGGGATAGCACTGGAATGCCTGCTCGACAGGCGCAGGTTGACAA
>JACMNW010000474.1 GCA_014378345.1 Pseudorhodobacter sp.
ACGGCCTGTTCACCAATGAAACTGGCGGTATTCTGGATGATCTGATGTTCGCCAACCGGGGCGATCATATTTTCGTCGTGGTGAACGCCGCCTGCAAGGCACAGGACGTGGCGCATATGCAGGCGCATTTGGGGGCTACAACCGATGTTATTGCGGTGACTGACCGCGCGCTTCTGGCCCTGCAGGGGCCACTTGCGGAAGGCGCGCTTACGCGGATGGTGCCGGGCGTGGCAAGTATGCGGTTCATGGATTCTTTAATTTTCCAGTGGGAAAGCACGGAATTATGGATTTCACGATCCGGCTATACTGGCGAGGATGGGTTTGAAATTTCACTGCCTGATAGCTTGGCCGTAGCCTTTGCGGCTGCCCTTCTCGACCAACCAGAAGTGATGCTGATAGGCTTGGGCGCGCGCGATAGTTTGCGGCTGGAAGCGGGGCTTTGTCTTTATGGGCACGACATTGATACCACTACCAGCCCGGTTGAGGCGGGGCTGACTTGGGCCATCCAGAAAGCACGTCGTGCGGGCGGCGCCCGGGCTGGCGGCTTTCCCGGCGATGAGCGGATTTTGCAGGAATTGGCTGAGGGGCCGGAACGTATGCGCGTGGGCTTGGCACCCGAAGGTCGCGCACCGATGCGCGAAGGCACGGCCTTGTTTGCCCCGAATGCGACGCCCCTTGGGGCCGTTACCTCTGGTGGCTTTGGCCCGTCCGTCGAAGCTCCCATAGCAATGGGTTACGTCGCAACGGCTTTTTCCACACCCGGCACAGCCCTGATGGGCGAGGTGCGCGGCAAGCATTTGCCAGTCACTGTGACCGAACTCCCCTTCTATCCAACAACTTACAAGCGCTGAGGAGCGTCCCCATGAAATATACCGAAGATCACGAATGGCTGCGTATTGAGGGCGATCTGATCGTCGTTGGCATTACAGAACATGCCGCAACCCAGTTGGGCGATGTGGTGTTTGTTGAATTGCCAGAGGTCGAAACCATGGTTGCCGCCGGTGATGAGGTCGTGGTGATCGAAAGCGTCAAGGCCGCCTCTGATATTCGGGCCCCGGTGGACGGCGAGATTGTCGCGGTCAATGACGCGCTGTCCGATACGCCCGCTTTAGTGAACGAAGACCCGACCGGGGCTGCTTGGTTCTTCAAGATCAAGGTCGATGACCTGTCGATCATGGATCAGTTCATGGACGAAGACGAATACAACGATCTGATTGGTTGATGTGATTAAAGGCGGAGTTGTCGAAAACTCCGCCCAAAATTCTTGCAAGGATTTTACTGGCGCAGTTTTGCGCCGGGCGACCCCAGACCCAAAAGGTGTGCTATGGCCTACATCCCAACCGACTATAATCCCTATGATTTCGCCAACAGGCGCCACATTGGCCCTTCGCCAGCTGAGATCGCGTTGATGCTTAAGGCGGTGGGGGTGGCAAGCCTTGATCAATTGATTGATGAAACGGTTCCGGCGGCCATTCGTCAGGCAGAACCGCTGACATGGGCACCGCTTGCCGAACATGAATTGCTGGCCCGCATGCGGCAAGTGGCCGATAAGAACAAGGTGATGACCAGTCTGATCGGGCAGGGGTATTATGGCACTGTCACGCCGCCCGCCATTCAGCGCAATATCTTGGAAAATCCGGCATGGTATACCGCTTATACGCCGTACCAGCCCGAAATTGCCCAAGGGCGGCTTGAGGCGCTGTTGAACTATCAAACCATGGTGGCCGATCTGACCGGCCTGCCCGTGGCGAACGCGAGTTTGCTGGATGAGGCGACTGCAGCGGCAGAGGCGATGACGATGGCCGAACGCACCGCAAAATCGAAAGCGAGGGCGTTTTTTGTGGATCGGTTCTGCCATCCGCAGACCATTGCGGTGATCCGGACCCGGGCGTTGCCGTTGGGGATCGAGATTATCGAGGATATGGTGGAAAATCTTGACGCCTCAAAAGTGTTTGGAGCTATTTTCCAGTATCCCGGCAGCTATGGCCATGTTCGGGATTTCACCGATGAGATCGCCGCTTTGCATACTGCAAAAGCGATTGCCGTTGTGGCTACCGACCTTTTGGCGCTGTGTATGCTGAAAGAACCGGGTGCCATGGGGGCAGATATTGCGGTAGGCTCCAGCCAGCGTTTTGGCGTGCCGCTGGGCTATGGCGGGCCACACGCCGCGTCCATGTCTTGCGCGGATGATCTGAAACGCGCCATGCCGGGCCGCATTGTAGGTGTGTCAATCGACGCGCGCGGCAATAAGGCCTACCGCCTTACCCTGCAAACACGCGAACAACATATCAGGCGTGAAAAGGCCACGTCGAATGTTTGTACTGCACAGGCCCTTCTGGCGGTAATGGCAAGTTTTTATGCGGTTTTTCATGGGCCATTGGGCCTGCGCGCGATTGCGGAGCGGGTGCATTTCAACACGGTCCGTCTGGCCAAAGCACTGCGCGCGGCGGGGGCAAAAGTGTCGCCGAAAGCTTTCTTTGATACCATCACGGTTGAGGTTGGTGTGGGGCAGGCCGGGATACTTGCAGCCGCGCGGCAAGAGGGGCTGAATTTCCGTAAGATCGGCAATGACCGGGTGGGCATCAGTCTGGACGAGACCAGCGACGAGGCGGTGCTGCACCGCGTGCTTCGGGCGTTTGGGATCACCATTGCGCCGCCGCACCGGGGCACGTTGGGGTTTGGCATGGATATGCTGCGGCAAAGTGCGTTTCTGACCCATCCGGTGTTTCATATGAACCGGGCGGAATCTGAAATGATGCGCTACATGCGCAGGTTGTCAGATCGGGATCTGGCATTGGACCGCGCGATGATCCCGCTGGGGTCTTGCACGATGAAGCTGAACGCGGCGGCTGAGATGATGCCGATTACCTGGCCGGAATTTAGCACATTGCACCCGTTTGCGCCGATGGATCAGGCGATAGGCTACCATGAAGCAATCACCGATCTATCAGAAAAGCTATGTGAAATCACGGGTTACGATGCCATGTCGATGCAACCCAATTCAGGCGCGCAGGGCGAATATGCGGGACTGTTGACCATTGCTGCCTATCACCGGGCGCGCGGAGATATGAAGCGGGATGTGTGCTTGATACCCGTTTCGGCGCATGGCACCAATCCGGCGTCTGCGCAGATGGCCGGGATGAAGGTGGTGGTGGTAAAATCGGCCCCGAATGGCGATGTG
>JACMNW010000475.1 GCA_014378345.1 Pseudorhodobacter sp.
GGCTGGGCTTTCGATTCACCCCCCGCATGCCCACTTGGACCCCGGAATTAAAACGCTTGGCCACCATCGCCGCCCCCGCTGTCTTGGCTGGCGGTGTTGTGCAGATCAACCTTTTGGTCGGCCGTCAGGTCGCCAGCTACACGGATGGCGCAGTATCGTGGTTGGTCTACGCTGATCGTCTTTATCAGCTGCCCCTTGGTGTGGTTGGCATCGCCATTGGTACGGTGTTGCTGCCCGACCTGTCGCGCCGCCTGCGTGCGGGCGATACCACAGGCGGTCGCGCCAGCTTTAACCGTGGCGTCGAATTCGCGCTGGCCCTAACCGTGCCCGCCGCTGTGGCGCTGATGGTGATCAGCCTGCCGCTGATATCCGTCTTGTATGAACGCGGCGCGTTCGGCCCTGATGATACGGCATCTACCGCACTTGTTCTGGCGATTTACGGCGCGGGCCTGCCTGCCTTTGTTCTGCACAAAGTCCTGCAACCTTTGTATTACGCCCGCGAAGATACCAGACGCCCGTTTCGATATGCCGTGGCATCCATGATACTCAATGCGGCCATCGCCGTGGGCCTGATGCAGTTTATCGGCTTTGCTGCAGCCGCGCTCGCCACTACCTTGGCAGGGTGGATAATGGTCGCCCAACTGTGGCTCGGCAGCCGCCAGATGGGCGACGAGGCGCGACTAGACGACCGTTGCCGTTCGCGCCTGCCCCGCATTGTGTTGGCATCGCTTGGCATGGGGGCCGTGCTTTTAGGGGCGCAGATCATCCTTGGCCCAATGCTTGGCACCGATGGTTGGCGCTACATTGGCCTGGGCCTGTTGATCAGTACGGGCATCACCAGCTATTTCGCATTCGGCGTGCTGATCGGCGCATTCAAGCTATCCGATTTTCGCGGCCTGCGGCGTTAGCGCTGCCGCAGCCTGTTACGTACCCTGCCCCAACCGCCGGGGCTAACCACGAATGACAGTAAGAACCCGGTCGTAAAGCCTGCAAGTTCGGCGATCCAGTCGAAGCCCCCACCAAACGCCAGCCCAAACACCAACTGCGTGCCCAACAAAAACCCGATCATTAAAAACGCCCGGTTCTGGTTTGCCCCAACCGCCGCCAGCCGGACCCATAGCAAAAACGTAAACGCCCCGATAAGCCCATAAACCGGCGGATAAGCTCCAATCAAAGCGACCGTTGTAAAGGGCACCGCTGTGTAGACCAGCGCCCCTACAATCGCCGCGCCGAAAAACACGGCCAACACCCCCCACCAGCGAAACACCTCACCTACCATTTTACCAAGTGCCAGCAGCATGACGACCACAAACAATGCGTGGGTAAGACTGCCGTGCACAAACGGGTAAGTCAGCAACCGCACCATGCCGTCCAACGGATACAAATGTTGTTCAAACATCTGGCGCATGTAATCGGGCGAAAAGGCAAAGCGCTGTATCGCCTCAGATCGCCAGCCAATCGCCTGCGGCCCCCCGACAACACCGCCTGCGCCAAGACTTACCACAACCTCCATTGCGATCATCGGCAAGCCCAGCAGCCAAACAATCGGCGGCAGCGGGTTCAGCGGCGGGGCGTTCAGGTTATCTTGCATTCCATTCTTCCAGCTTTGGCATCGGTTGACGCGCTTGATGGCCAGCGATAAGCCAAACGAGAACCCTTTCCAAGAGACAGAGCATCCCATGCCTTCGCCGGTCCAAACGCCTCAGGCTTTCCCAACCCGCATTTTCTCGGGCATCCAGCCGTCCGGTGGCCTGACTCTAGGTAACTACCTGGGCGCTTTGCAACGCTTTGTGGAAAAGCAGGATGAAGGCATCGAGACGATTTATTGCCTCGTGGACATGCACGCCATCACCACTTGGCAAGACCCCGCCAAACTGCGCCACGCCACACGCGAAGCGGCGGCCGGGTTCATTGCGGCGGGCATTGATCCGGCGCGGTCCATTCTGTTCAATCAATCCCAAGTCACCGCACATGTGGAATTGGGCTGGATTTTCAACTGCGTCGCCCGCATGGGATGGATGTCCCGCATGACCCAGTTCAAAGACAAAGCCGGGAAAAATTCCGAAAACGTGTCGCTTGGCCTTTACGCCTACCCCGCCCTGATGGCCGCCGATATCATGGCCTATAAAGCCACCCATGTGCCGGTGGGCGAGGATCAAAAACAGCATCTGGAGCTGTGCCGCGACATCGCGATAAAGTTCAACAATGACTACGGCGTGAATTTTTTTCCCATTGTGGAACCTGTTATCGAAGGGGCCGCCACCCGCGTGATGAGCCTGCGCGACGGAACCAACAAAATGTCGAAATCCGACCCGTCCGATCAATCGCGCATCAATCTGACCGATGATGCAGACACGATAGCCAAGAAAATTCGCAAGGCGAAATCAGACGCGGATGCGCTGCCCGATACTTTGGACGGTTTGAAGGACCGCCCCGAAGCACGCAATCTTGTTAACATCTTCGCGGCGTTGGCAAACCTGTCACCGACCCAGGTGATCACCCAATATGCTGGCGCACAGTTTGGCACGTTCAAACCCGCGCTGGCCGATCTGGCAGTCGAAAAACTGTCGCCGATCACGTCCGAAATGACCCGCCTGATGAAAGACCCTGCCGAGATTGACCGTATCCTTGGCGCAGGTGCTGCCCGCGCCGATGCCATCGCCCGGCCGATTGTCGATCAGGTTTATGACATCATCGGCATGATCCGCTCAAGGCAGGTCTGACGCGAAACCGTCACGAAACGGAATCAATAAGATGGCATCGTCCGAACTGAGCGTCCCATTGCTCATCCGGGTGCGGATTGTCCCCCGAATAAACCGCGGCATAGCCCCCTTTGCCGATGGTTCACCCGATTGCCCCCGGATCGCACACGGTCCGGGGGTCTTTTTATGCCAGAAAAGCGCAAGTCCTGTGCAAGGATAGGCGTATCGGCAACGGGCACCGATCTTTAAATCACCGCAAGCATTTTCAACTGGCCAAGGAGGCCGCAATGACAATTTTACCAAAAGAAACCCGAATCGGGCATGTTCACCTGAAAGTAGCCAACCTTGAACGTGCCATTGGGTTTTACCGTGATGTCCTTGGGTTTGATCTGGTCACCCGTTACGGCACCCAAGCCGCATTTTTGTCTGCAGGCGGCTATCATCACCATATCGGGCTGAACACCTGGGAAAGCAAAGGTGGCACGCCTGCTCCAGCTGGCCATACCGGGCTTTATCATACGGCGTTTCTGTTCCCGGACCGCGCCTCGCTTGGGGCGGCTTTGCAACGGGTGATCGATGCGGGCATTGCGATTGATGGCTCCGCCGATCATGGCGTGTCCGAGGCCGTCTATCTGCGCGATCCCGATGGCAACGGGGTGGAATTGTACCGCGACCGGGATCAGGCAGACTGGCCACGTGATGCGGAGGGAAACCTTGCAATGTTCAACGCGCAGCTTGATGTGCAGGCTTTACTGGCAGAAGCGGCGTAGTCTGGCAGGGCTTGCCAGCCCCCGGGTTGATACGGCATGATTGTCCGCCGGGGGTGACGTTCTATGCGGAAGTTTTTAGTCGTGCTGGATGACAGCCGGGAATGCCTGAACGCGATGCGATTTGCGGCGCTGCGGGCTGCGAATACGTCCGGGGGGGTGCAGATTTTGTCGATCATCCCGCCAGAGGAATACCAGCATTGGATGGGCGTCGCTGATCTGGTGCGGGCCGAGGCGCGCGAACGGATTGAGGCGCATTTCGAGGTGTTCGCAAAATGGATGCGGGATAAACAGGGGATAAACCCGGAACTGGTGATCAGGGAAGGCGATCCGGTGCAGGAAATTCTGGCGCAGGTTCGGGATGATCCGTCGGTGGGCGTGCTGGTTTTGGGCGCGAGCAACGATAAATCGGGGCCGGGCCCGCTGGTGACACAGATGAGCCGGAATTCCGGCGGGTTGCCTATCCCGATCACAATCGTTCCGGGAGATATGAGTAAGGAAAGGTTGGAGAGTATTACGTGAGGGAGGGGTGTTACCGGAGGGGGTAACACACGTGTTATGGGTGGTAATGAGTTGATTTTGTTGAGAGGTCTACGGAAGGGTAAGGGGTTGTGAAGGGTTTGCGTCGATTTGGGTTTGACCGAAATAGACTTAGTTGCACTAAATTAATTCGTCCCCAGAATCGGGCACCTTGGCGTCTCCTATTTGGCGCGCTTCTATTCTCATAGAGATTGCGCGATCTACGAAGTGCGGCAGCTCCATCATCAGCATATGCCCTGATTTACTTTTGCCCATCATTCTATCACCGAAAGGTCCACGCGTGGTAACCTTGACCAAACGCATTAATCGGTGACCTA
>JACMNW010000476.1 GCA_014378345.1 Pseudorhodobacter sp.
GTGTTGATGACCAGGCTATCCAATACATCTTGCAGCTTGGCGCCGACCTCGTCGACCAGTTCGTCGATTTCGCCGGGCATAATGCATGCGGCGATATTGTCATTGGCAAAAAAGCGCGCCTGACGAGCGACCAGACGCTCGCGGATGCGTTTAGAGACCGTGGTGTGCAACGGCTTGAAGATGGCGAGGGCGTCACTTTGCATGGCGTTCCTTATGGTGGTTGGCAGGCCGGTCACAATCCAGCAGGCAGTGGCAGGCCTTCAGCCCGCGCAAGTCGCTCGAGCGCCGATTCCAGCAGCATGCGGGCGGAGCCGGCGGCATGATTCAGCTCTTCATGAAACACCGCATCGGCCGGCGTGTGCGACGCACATTGCTCGCTATAGCGCTCGAAACTATTGAGCATCAGCAGAATCTCGGACAGGTGGCGTGGGCATTCGCAATAGATACTGTTGTTGGCCGCTGCCAGTGCGGCCAAGGCTTGATCGTCGAATCGGCGCGGCGCCGGTGCGCCTGCACGCGGCCCGGCGACCGCCACGGGCTGAGCTGCCAGCGCCGCTTGGCAGAGCAGTACGATTTCAGCGGCATCGGTCGGCGCGCGCGCTGCCAGGCAGCCCAGTGCGCGCAGCTGGCGAATGGTCGCGCTGGCGCAGAAGCGGTACAGCACCACGGTGGCGGCACCGAGCTGCTGGCGCAGAGCGGCAATCGCCGGTACTGCACTCTCTGCTAGCTCCGACATTTCAATCAGCACCACATCGGCACTTGCGCCGGTCAATTCTGTTGCAGCGCCGTCCAGCTGCGCAGCTCTGGCAACGATGTCAAGCGCGAACAATTCGCGCGCGCCGCCGGCTACCCGCTGCGCCAGTGCCTGGCCGACCAGCGCTACCCGGACCGGTTGTGACGGCGATCGCGCCAGTGGAACCACCGCCGACGCCAGCAGTTCCTCGAGCGGCAGTTGTGCCAGCGCCCCGATCGGATGGCCCTGATCAACCAGTTGCTTCATCAACCTGAGCCGACGCACCTGGGCATCAGAATATAAGCGCTGGCCATGCGCCGACCGCTCAGTGTCCGAGATGCCGTAGCGACGCTCCCAAACCCGCAGCGTTTCGACCGGCAAACCGGCCAACCTGGCGGCTACGCCACTGCGATAGCGGGCTGTCTGGGTATCTGCCGCCTCATAGCATTCGATTTTATCGATCATATGTTGAACCGCCTATGAACCATTAATGGCATTATTATAGCGGGCTAACCACCAAATAATTTGAATTGGGGAGAAAAAATCGGCACAATTCCTGTTCAATACTTGTTCAAGGACCTATCCTGAGCACCTGCCGCGTTTTCCTCGCCACGATTTCCGCTAGCCCGCTGGCACTTCGCCTCGGCATCGCCTTCGCCGCCGTCGACCTTTCCGAATCCGATCCCGCCCCCGCCGCACTTGGCTATATAGCCAACGCCAGCAAGGTCGACGGCAAGAAATATTCAACCTATGCCGGCGGGCGCCAATGTGCCAGCTGTCAGTTATATGCAGGCAATCCGACCGATCCAACGGCGCCATGCAATATTTTCGGCGGCAAACTGGTCAGTGGTAAAGGATGGTGCACTGCCTGGCCCAAGAAGGCCTGAGTCGATCGGCTGTTGGCGCCGGCCTCGAATTGATCCCGCCCGCCAAAAATCGTCGACCCATGCAAGAGTTGGCAAATGCAGGCCCTGTGCGGATTTCGAGGAGGAAGCTTTGAACACGAAGTTGGCGCGATGGGTCAATTCTGTGACGGCGTCAATAGGTAATCTTTCTGGCTTGGATCAAATAGTCAGCGAAGGGCACGAGTCAGCCACAAGCGGACATTCTGAAGCGCCAGACTATAGTGAACACATGGTCTAGAACCAAGGATTTCAGTGACCGTATCGGCCGGCTTATTTGAGGTCTCTCATTAATAAATAAGTTGACGTAAATAACTTTGCGGGCTAGGGCTTCTTCTGCTTCAATTCATCAGCCTCTCAAAGGGAGTAGCTGACACGAACGCGCAAGAGCGTTGTGTTGCGGTGCCGTCATTACGACATTGGTGGGTTGGCAGCCATTAGTGTTCGGCGCCATAACTCGGGTGCATTAATCACCCGGGCAGCAAGACTTGCGAGGATCCCAACTAATTTGTTGCCCAAGCATTGCCGGTTTGGGTTGAGAGGCTCGTCTCGATGATTTCCATCGGTACTCCCCTTGTGTGGACACTGTTTGTACTGTTCGTCTTGATCGCTCTTGCGATCGATTTTTTAGCGCTTAATCGTCAGGGTTCGCATACCGTCAGCATGCGAGAAGCGGCCATCTGGACGATGATTTGGGTGGCTGTGTCGTTTTTATTTGTTGGCTGGCTGTGGTGGTACCTTGGCGGTACTGGTTCAGATCCTGTTTCGAGGTATCTCGCATATGCCAAGGCGCTAGAGTTCATTACCGGCTATTTAATAGAGAAGGCGTTAGCGGTTGATAACATCTTTGTCTTCCTGATGATATTCACCTACTTCGCGGTGCCGTCAGCTTTCCAAAATCGGGTTTTGATGATTGGCATTCTAGGTGCGCTAGTCTTGCGAACAATTATGATTCTGATCGGTGCCTGGTTGATCTCCCAGTTCCACTGGATCATGTATGTTTTCGGTGCACTCCTGATGTTCACTGGAATAAAGATGTGGTGGGCGGCAAGCCAAGAGCCTGACCTTGGGAATAATCCGGCGCTTCGCTGGATTGAGCGGCACATGAAGCTCTCGCCCAACTACGACGGGGAAAAATTCTTCACGGTGATCGATGGCGTGAAAATGGCCACGCCGTTGCTTGTGGTGATTCTGCTCATTGGAATCGTGGACGTGGTGTTTGCAGTGGACTCAATCCCCGCCATTTTCGCCATTACGACGGATCCGTTCATTGTGCTCACATCCAATGTCTTTGCAATGCTTGGTCTGCGAGCGATGTATTTATTGCTTGCAGGCATGCATGAGCGGTTTCACTTACTCTCGTACGGTCTCGCTATTGTGCTGGGCTTTATCGGCACAAAGATGCTACTTATTGATATTTACAAAATACCGATTGTCTTGTCTCTGGGCTTCACGGTCACAACGCTCGCAGTCGCCATGTTGTTATCGCTGCGAATACCGGCTAAGCCTGGCAAAGCAGGAACAGCGTTTCCGTTCACTTCCAAGCCAGACGGCGGATCTACAGGGGAAAAGTGAGACAGAAGTTACAAGCATTGGAGGCCCTGTATGCGGGGCCACCAATGTGTCAGTAATCAGGCGCCTCGCGGTGGTCGGCTGTGGTGCAAACAGCCGTTGCCGGTCGGGTAAGCTTGATATCTGGACAAGCTAAGGGTCGAAATGGGTAAGCGCAAATGCATGGACGAGTTGTTCGAAGGTCGCCACTTTAATCGGGAGGTAATCATTCTGTGCGTGCGCTGGTGCCTTCGTTACAAGCTAAGCTTTCGCGACTTGGTAGAGATGATGGCCGAGCGAGGCTTGTCGCTGGCCCGCACGACGATTTTGCGCTGGGGACAGCGCTACGCACCGGAGTTTGTCAAGCGCTGGAATCGTTTTAGCCGTCCTGCAGGCCAGTCCTGGCGTGTCGATGAGACCTATGTAAAAATTCGCGGTCGATGGA
>JACMNW010000477.1 GCA_014378345.1 Pseudorhodobacter sp.
CGCCTGACCCAGCATCAACGCGGTGCCCGACGGCGCGTCTACCTTGCGGCGATGATGCGCCTCGACCACCTCGATATCCCAGTCGGCATCAAGCGCCTGCGCCACCTTCTGCGTCAGCCGCACCAACAGGTTCACCCCAAGGCTCATGTTCCCCGCCCGCACAATCACGGCGTGGTGAGCTGCCAATGAAATCTTTGCCAGATGTGCGGCCTCCAACCCGGTGGTGCCAATCACATGCACAGCGCGGGCTTGCGCCGCCAGTGCCGCGAATTCCACCGTCGCAGCAGGCGCAGTAAAATCAATCACCGCCTGCGCGTTGGCAAAAGCCTCAAGTGGGTCATCCGTCGCAATCACGCCAACCGGTGCCCCCCCCATCGCCACGCCAACATCGCGGCCAATCCAGTCATGCCCCACCCGTTCCACGCAGCCCACCAGCCGCGCGCGCCCCGATGCCAGCACCGTCCGGATCAGCATTTGCCCCATCCGTCCCGATGCGCCCGTAATCACGATACCCGGCAAATCTGTCATCATAGCCCCCAACGTTTTACCGTGGTTTACCGACTTTAGCGCCAAGCGCAAAGCCCGCCGTTGCAGCCGACAGCGAAAGCGCCTAAATGACGGTCATGGCAAAGCAACCTTCCCCCAGTACCGCCTTGCGCCAGCTGCGCGTGGGCGAACTTATCCGCCGCACGCTGTCTGATGTGCTGAACCGGTCTGAAATTCACGACCCCGATCTGAACCGCATGTCGATTTCCGTGGGCGAAGTGCGCTTGTCTAACGATCTGAAGGTCGCGACCGTGCATATCATGCCGCTTGGCGGCAAGGATATCCCGGCGGCAATCGACGCTTTGGCGCGCAACAAATACGATTTGCGCAAGCGGGTGGCATCAGCCCTAACCCTGAAATACGCGCCGGACTTGCGGTTTCGGGCAGATGATACATTTGCGGCGATGGACGAAACCCGCAGGCTGTTTTCCAACCCAACCGTGCAGCGCGACATAGCGGCAAGTGATGATGAAGAAAGCGATGCCTAGCGTCTGGGCGCTGTTGGCGCTTTTGATTGCCGCCCCGCCGGTGACTGCAAATGCTGTCTGCCGCGATATGTCTCATGAAGATGCCAGCTATACCGTCTGTGATGTGTCCATCGGCGAAGATTTGCGGCTGTTCCATTCCGGTCCTGACGGCGTTTTAGGCAGCTTTGCGGCGGTCGATGACCTGCTTGCGCCGTCGGGTCAGCGCCTTGGCTTTGCGATGAACGCAGGCATGTACCACCCGGATCGGTCGCCCGTGGGCCTTTTTGTGCAAGACAGCGCGGAACAAACTGCCCTTGTTACCACTGATGGCCCCGGCAATTTTGGCCTGCTGCCCAATGGCGTATTTTGTGCGGGGAAGCGTTTTGCGGTGATCGAATCGCGCAACTACGCCGCAACGTCGCCGCATTGCACCTATGCCAGCCAGTCCGGCCCGATGCTGGTAATCGACGGCAAATTGCACCCAAAGTTTCTGCGCGGATCATCGTCGAAAAATATCCGCAATGGGGTGGGCGTTAGCGCCGATGGCACCACCGCCGTCTTTGCCATTTCCAACGATCCGGTCAATTTCCACGCCTTTGCACGGCTGTTCCGCGATGGGTTGAAACTGCCTAATGCCCTGTATTTCGATGGCAAAATATCGCGTCTCTACGCGCCCGAGCTTGGCCGAAATGACCTTGGCTTTCCCATGGGGCCGATCATCGGCACCGTTGTTCCTAAAGGCTGATTTTCATGGCGCGTACGAAAAAGGGCCGGGCCATCTCGGGCTGGCTGGTGGTAGACAAGCCTGCTGGTATCACGTCAACCGCCGTGGTGGGCAAGGTCCGTTGGGCGTTTGGCGCGCAAAAAGCGGGCCATGCGGGCACGCTGGACCCCGCCGCAACCGGCGTTCTGGCGGTGGCACTGGGCGAGGCTACAAAGACCGTGCCCTACATCACCGACGCGCTGAAATGTTACCGCTTCATGGTGCGCGTTGGGGCATCAACCAACACCGATGACGCCGAAGGCGTGGTGATTGCCACATCCGACCAGCGTCCCGATGATGCCCAGATCGAGGCACATCTTGCCCAGTTTCGCGGTGAGATCATGCAAATCCCACCGCAGTTTTCGGCCGTGAAAATCGACGGTGACCGCGCCTATGATCTGGCGCGGCAAGGCGAGGTTATTGATATCGCTGCGCGCCCGTTGTGGGTGGAAAAGCTGGAATTGATCGGGCGCCCCGATGCCGACCATGTCGAATTGGAAATGGTATGTGGCAAGGGCGGCTATGTGCGCGCCATCGCCCGCGATCTGGGCGCGTCGCTGGGCTGTCTGGGTCATGTGGCTTGGCTGCGCCGTGTCTGGTCCGGCCCGTTTGATGCACAGGACGGGATCAGTCTGGATACGCTGGACGCGCTGGCCAAAACTGACGCCTTGCTGGCCTAACTGCGCCCGCTGGAACAGGGCTTGCACGATCTGCCGGAATTGCCCGCCACGCCGGAAGGGGCCGCGCGACTGCGCAACGGCAATCCCGGCATGGTGATCAGTTCCACCGTAGGGTATGGCGATGAGGCTTGGGCCAGCTATCTGGGCCGCGCGGTTGCTGTTGGAATTTACAAAGCCGGGGAATTGCACCCATCCCGCGTGTTCAACCAGGATACCGAATGATCACGCGGAGACATCAAAAAGGTGATGCAGCATCGGTTGCGGTCTATTCCGATTGCGAGGCGTATCGTTATGAATTGACCCGTGTCTGGGATGGGTCTGGCCAAAAAGCCCTGTTCGTAATGCTGAACCC
This sequence comes from Pseudorhodobacter sp., assembly GCA_014378345.1. GTDB lineage: Bacteria > Pseudomonadota > Alphaproteobacteria > Rhodobacterales > Rhodobacteraceae > JACMNW01. Next base: position 2,809 of record JACMNW010000477.1, read on the forward strand.
ATCCACCGCCACCGAAACCCAGAATGACCCCACGGTAGAACGCTGCGAACGCCGCGCCCGTGCTTTGGGATTTGGCGGGTTTCGCGTCACCAACATCTTCGCCTTCCGCGCCACCGACCCAAAGGTGATGCGCAAAGTGGCCGATCCCGTCGGGCCCGGAAATGATGCAGCCATTGCTACGGGGGCGGCTTGGGCTGACCGCATTATCTGCGCCTGGGGCAATCACGGCGGGCATCTGGGCCGGGGCATTTCGGTTGAAGGCGGGCTGCGTATGACGAAAAAGCCACTTTGGCATTTGGGCCTGACCCAAACAGGCCAGCCAAAACATCCGCTCTATATTGCCTATGATTGCCAGCCCAATCTTTGGGGCTGACGGATCTGTCTCGGGTCGCCAAGGGCAAACGCGTTAAAGCCCTTTAGAAGGATTTATCCAAAGATTTTTCTGACAATTCTTATGTTTGCCAATGGTTTACGAATAATCTGACGCAGTTTTCCCTAGGCCGCTTGTGCCGGGGTCAGCAAAACATCGTCCAATGACATACCAGCACCGCCCTGCACCATCGCCAGCGGCACCCCGTCCAGCAGCACAATTGCATCATCCGTGTTTTCGGGTGTCTCGATACTCAGCTGCGGGTCTGGGTGCAGCATCGGGTCAAAGACCACGACCAACGTATCCTCATCCGCATTGTAATCAGCGATATTCGCAATCTCGTCACCGGGTGAAAGATCAGACAGCTCAAACCAATCCGACCCGCCGCCGCCAGTGGCATAATCGCCGGCACCCAGCATCAGGGTATCGTCTCCGTCGCCCCCATTCATGAAATCCATTTCAGGAAATGCGCCTTGAACATTGCGCCCATCAAGGACGTCATTGCCAGCGCCACCATCCAAAGTATCACTGCCCAGATCGCCGGTCAGGCTATCGTCGCCCAATCCGCCAGCCAGCCAGTCATCACCGTCACCGCCAATAAGTCCGTCGTTCCCGTTACCGCCGATAAGCGTATCAGAACCGGCCCCACCAAACAGGCTATCTGCCCCCTCGTGGCCCAGCAGCGTA
>JACMNW010000049.1 GCA_014378345.1 Pseudorhodobacter sp.
TCTGCCTGGCCGATGCGCAGGTCTGTGCCATTGACCGCCGCAGTCACATCAAACGCGCCACCTAAAATGCTAGCCGTTCCGTCCAGTTGTGCATTTCCCGCCCCGGCGAGTGGGCGGCCCGTCAGGCCAGAAAACCGTGCCAGATCGGCGATCTCAGCGGACGCTTTGCCGGAAACGGTAAGGCCGGTGGAAAGGCCTTCCACTTTGCCGCTGGCGTTCAAGGCAATGCCATTTCCGGAAAGATCAAAAGTTGAAAATTGCAGGCTGCCCGACCCTTCTTGCCAAAGCCCGTTTGCTTTGCCAGTAATTTCAGGACCAAGCGCCTGTGCCAGATCAGGGTCAGCTGGCGCCAGGCCATTTGCACCAAACTGGGTGGTAAAATTCACTACTGTGCCTGAACTGGTACGGCTTATTCTGCCCGACCCATTTAAAGACAAACGGGCAATTTTCAGATCGGGGCGGTCAAATCCATTGATCACCCCCGTAACAACCCAATCTTCCCCCCGCGCCGCATCAAATGACAGGTCAAGATTTGCACGCGAAACGCGGGTTTCCTGATCGGTTGTCAGGGGAAGCAGCACGGAAGTTGCATCGGGTGACGCAAGTGCCAAGTTTAGGGCAAATTTTTCTGGTTTCCCATCTGAAGCAACTTCCAGATTGCCCTTCAGTTCTAACGCACGTGTTTTCACCGTCAGATCGGAAAGCTGCATGCGCCCATCTGCCTGACGCGCACCAGCTGCCCTGAAGGCCACATCCGACCCAAAAAATTCTGCGTAGTCCGGTAAAAACAGTGGGGCCAAATTGCCGGCCAAATCGGCGTTGAATTGCATCGCACCATTGGCAGTGCCGCCTAAGACAACTGTTCCGTTCAGTCGGTCGATACCATCGGTTTGCAGACCAACATCTGCCGAAAAATCGTCAACCGGCCCGCTGCCTTTGATGATTAAGCTGGCGCTCGGCTCTCCCGGCAGGGCCAAAAGCTTGGCAGCAATGCCGCCAGCAGCTTCGGTTGCGTTCAAATTCACCACCAGTTGGCGGCTGGCGTTAGAATAGCTTGCGTCAAGCACTACATTTCCATCAGGCCCATCATCGGTGCGATTTAGTGCCAGGTTTGCGCGTCCTTCGCCGCCCACAAGCGCCATGGATGCCTCAAACGTGCCCTCTATTGCGCTGCCCGTAACGGGCGCTGCCAATACGATTCTTTTGGCCGCGATCCGTCCGATTTCAACAGATACCGGCAACTCTGGCAGAGAAAATCCTGACGCTTCGGGTGACGGTAAACCGTTGGTATCAGACACTGGCGCGCGGGCGACGATAATTTCGTCAGCCGTCAGCGCGTTTACCGAAAGCTGCCCACTAAACAGTGCTGCACGGTTCCAATCCAGCACGACGCCGTTCAAGGTTAGCCAAACCCCATCGGCATCGGCAATGGTCATGGATTGAAGGGATGCCTGCGATGTCAGCGCCCCGGCAAAGCCTGTAATTGTAACCGTTCGCCCGATGTCAGACAGGTTGTCCTCTAAAAACGCTGTCAGGTAACTGCGGTCATCTTGCTGCGCGAAAGCACTGAAAGGCAACAAAAGCAAAAGAAGAAATATTAAACGCCGCATCAGAAAGACTGCCCTATGCCAACGTAAATCTGCACGCCTTTGCCGGTGCTGCCGCCAACTGGCGCTGCAACATCCAACCGTATTGGCCCAAACCCCGTGGCGTAGCGCAAGCCCAATCCTGCCCCCGCGTGCCAATCTGTTGAGGCGTCATTAAAGCCGCCGACAGACACTTGCCCTGCATCAACAAACCCCACGACGCCGATTTTATTCGTAATCTTGGTGCGAACTTCCGCGCTTGCCGCCAGAAAATAAGTGCCGCCTGTTTGAATATCGGTCAGGCCACTGCGCAAAACATTCACCCCAAGTGATTGGTAAGGTTGTCCCCGCACCGTGCCCCCGCCGCCGGTGTAAAACAGAAAATCGCGTGGCGTGCCTAAAAGGCCAGATCCAAGGATTGCCCCGCCTTGCAAGCGCCCTGCCAAAACAACACCTTTTTGGTCACCAAACCCCCGGTAGGCTCGGCCATCAAATGTCAGCCTCGCACCGGAATCTGTGGTGCCAAACCCCAAGAATGGTTTCACCTCACCCTCAAGGTAAAACCCTTTTGTTGCGTCAGTCTTGCTATCCCGTTTGTCCCATACAGCCCCGATGGGCAGCGATAGGTTCCGGTATAAAAAATCACCCGCCACGTCCGTGCCATCCGAAAATTCGTAATCCACCCCAACCCGCGCACTAAGCTGTTCGGTGAAAATATGCGAAAAGCTGATGCCAGTTGCCAAGGTATTTGCGTTGAAATCCTGTTCATCCAGATGGGCGATATCAAAATGAAAGCGGGCATTTGTATCGGGCGACAGGGTGGCAGGCCGATCAATCGTCACACCCAACGCGTAGTCCATGCCGCTGGCTTGCGCGCCGATATTGGTGATTTCTCCCGTTACTTCCAGACGTTCACCACCGCCCAGAAGATTGCGGTGCAACCAAGATCCGTTCAGATTCAACCCATCAAAACTGGCAATTTCCGCGCCAAAACTATATCGGCGCAGTTTTTCCTCGATAACCGTTGCAGTGATGCCCAAAAGATCGGGTGATGTAACGCTATCGTCTTCTGCCAAGGTAACGGATCTGAAAATCCCCGTTCGCCGCAGTCTTTCAGTGGCACGAGAAAGCTCCTTTGGGCTAAAAACTTCGCCCTCCGGCAGCGCTGCAATCTTGCGGATGCGGCGCTCGCGCATCCGTTCCTGCCCGGTGATCACCAATTTGCCAAAGCGCAGCTTTTGCCCTGGATTCAGCTTTACCGATGCCGACAAAGTGCTGTTCCCGTGATCAGCCGACAAATCTTGTGACGCAACTGCCGCCTTCGCATTACCCACTGCGCGCCACGCCTCAACGCTAACCGCAACAGCCTCGCGGATTGCACCAGACCCGGCAACCGCGCCTTTCCTGAAGCTTTCAGGCAGAATGGTTGCGGGGGCAAGTGGTGCAATTTTGGCCCGTGAAAACGTAAATGCAGGGCCGGGTTCGACAATAACTTCGATACGGTCAATGCGTACCGGTGCATCCAGTGGCGCTATGTCTGATGCCTCGTGCCCGTCTATCAGAACATGGATGACGCCTGAATAACGGCCATTGGCGTAAAGGGCACCCAAAAGCCTGCCATAGTCGGCACGGGCGGCGGCAAACAGATCTTGTGCGTCGGTTGTTTTGCCGCGTTGTGCCGCTTGAAGCAGGGATGCGCTCAGAAGATCGTCCCGCAATCCTTTGGGCGCGCCGGGCGTTTGAAAATCGACCCTATCAAGCGCAAATGCATGCGGCACGGCTGTAAAAAGCCCTGAAGCCAATGCCAAAACCAGCCCTGTTTTTGCGCGCAGGCCCAATCTTGCCACTTTCACCCCCGACTACATGATTATGAAACTATTGCAGCTTGGCCCAGCAAGGGCAATGCAACCAAAACTGAAACGGCGAAAAGCGGCGCTTGGTTCCAGCACTGTTTGTTACTGTGCTGCAATATCCCGGCTGGGTGCAATCAAGCTATCACTAACCACGGAAAGCGCCAATGCCGCCGCCCCATGCGCCCAGAGCAAATCACCCCAGGCATGAATTTCTATCGGCGGGCGCGGGCGGCCTGTTACGATGGCCAGGTTGTCCATTTCAGCCAGTGTCTCAGCTGCATAAAGGTAATCATAACGCATACGCTCGCCTGAAAGGATAATCAGCGCCGGATCAAACAGGTTGATTACGTTCGACAGTCCTACCGCCAAATACCGGCCCGCGCGCCGGAAAATAGACCGTGCTGCGCCGTTGCCTGCCTTGGCATGATCATAAAGGCTTTCCAGCACCACCGATATGGACTGGCCTTCCTTGTGTTCCCAGTTCAGCGCAGTGGTCGCTTCGCGCGCCAAGGCATAATCGGCAACATACGCCTCCAGACAGCCGCGTTGGCCACACCGGCAAAGCGCACCATCAAGCTGCACCTTCGTGTGGCCCAACTCCATACCCAGCCGTTGCGCCCCACGGAAAATGCGATGGTTCATCACGTAGCCCATGCCAACGCCGTGTTCGATGGTAACAACCGCGAAATCGGAAAGGCCGCGTCCTGCACCAAACCACAACTCCGCCAGTGTCACGAGGTTGGTATCATTGTCGATTGTAACGGGCAGCCCAAGCCGCGCTTGCGCAATGCTGGCCAGCGGCACCGTGCGTTCCGCCAAAACCGATGACCAATAAACCATGCCTTCCACACAATCCACAAACCCCGGCACCCCCAACCCCATTGCAGAAAGCGCTGATTTCTGGATAGCCGCCTTATCACAAACGCGGGTCAGCAACGTGTCGATGGCATTTAGCAATTCTGCAAGCGTCATCGGCCCGGGTTTGCGCGGGATAACATCATCCGCAATCAGATTGCCCGCGAAATCCACGATCACGGCCGTATGTTCCCGGTCAGAAAGCTTCATGCCTGCGACGAAATGCGCTTCTGCCCGCACGCCCAGCGCCACGGCGGGCCGCCCTCGTCCTGCATCCCCATCACGAGGGGCAGCCACTTCTTCTATTAGCCCGGCCTCAATCAGTTCTTGGGTAATGGTGGTTACAGACGCCGGGCTTACACCAAGGTCTTTTGCAAGTTGCACGCGGGGAATCAGCCCGCTTGCCCGCACCCGTTCAAATACCTGCTGCCTTAGCGGGCGCAGCATGTCTGAAAGCGGCGGAATCAGTGGGCCGCAACCTTTGCGGCCCTCCGATGCCTCTTCCATGGGCAAATGCGCCGGCATTTATTTGATCTCCAAACAAAAAGCAGCTAATTTTGTCTATTATCTGCCTATATATTGCTGCACCGCAGCAGAGTTTTGCATTTATCTTGTGCGAGGATAGCTTCCACCATGTCTTTTAATTTGACAACTGAAATTATTAGCGCCATTTTCATTGCGTGCCGACGAATCTGTCGGACCGGCCATTCGCTGGCCGCATCCATAGGGAGGATACTCATGCGTAAGGCAATTCTGCTGGCAGTGATCGCTGCTGCTGGATTCTCGTCTGCAGCACTGGCTGAAGGCAAGAAAATCGGTGTTTCTTGGGCGTCGTTCCAAGAAGAGCGCTGGAAAATCGACGAAGCCGCAATGAAAGCGGCAATCGAAGCTGCTGGCGACGAGTACATTTCGGCAGACGCGCAATCGTCTTCCGAAAAGCAATTGTCCGATGTTGACGCACTGATTGCACAGGGTGCAAACGCCCTGATCATCAACGCATGGGACAAAGACGCTATTGGCCCTGCCATCGAAAAAGCCGCTGCCGAAGGCATTCCAGTTGTTGGCTACGACCGTCTGATCGAAGACGCGCGTACCTTCTATCTGACCTTCGACAACAAAGGCGTTGGCAAAATCATCGCTGAAGAAGTCATGAAGGCCAAGCCAGATGGTAACTATGCCATCATCCTGGGTGATCCCGGTGATCCAAACTCAGCGTTCTTGCGCGCCGGGATGGAAGAAGTAATCGGCGCGGCTGTTGCTGCGGGCACTATCAAAATCGTTGGTGAAGCTAACTCCGACGGTTGGAAGCCAGAAAATGCTCAGAAGAACATGGAGCAGATCCTGACCGCCAACAATAACGCAGTTGACGCTGTTCTGTCTGAAAATGACGGCATGGCTGGCGGCGTCGTGGCAGCACTTTCAGCGCAGGGTCTGGTTATCCCAGTCGGCGGCCAGGACGGTGATCTTGCTGCAATCAACCGCGTTGCACGTGGCACCCAGACCGTTTCGGTTTGGAAAGACAGCCGTGATCTGGGCAAGGCTGCTGGCGAAATTGCCTCGGCTTTGGCTGGCGGCACGGCTTTGGCTGACATTGCTGGTGCGTCCATGTTCAATGGCGGCGAAAAAGGCGTTGAGATGAGCGCGATCTTGCTTACCCCAACAGCAATCACCAAAGACACGCTGAACCTGGCAATCGACGGTGGTCACATCACCAAAGCCGAAGCCTGTGAAGGCGCTGTGGAAGGCATTGCTGCTTGTCAGTAAGGCTTTAGCCTAAGGTGGCGCCGTCTTGAAAAAGCCGGCGCCATACGTTTCCAAGATCCGACATCGCGATTGCAGACCAAAGCGTCGACAGGTGCAGACCCTGAAAAAGGCGTCGGTATACCCGTTTTTTCTTTCCTTTTAGCGCTGGACGAGGTCATGACAACAACACCCACAGCCCCCCAACACGCCCCGCAAGTCAATGATGCACATCTGAACCCGCTTGCCCGGTTCATCCGCGCGACAGAGCTTGACACCCGCATGCTTGGCATGGTCGGCGCACTTTTGATGATCTGGCTTGGTTTTCATTTGTACGGCGTGCTGGTCAATGGCAACGGCGTGTTTCTGACCCCGCGCAATCTGTGGAACCTGTCTGTTCAAACCGCCGTGACCGGAATTATGGCAACGGGCATGGTGTTGGTGATCATCACCCGCAACATCGACCTTTCGGTTGGGTCCATCGTCGGTTTCACTGGCATGGTAATGGGCATTTTGCAGGTAAATATCCTGCCGCAATATCTTGGCCTTGGCCATCCGATGATCTGGGTGATCACGGCAATAACCGGCCTGATCGTCGGCGCGCTGATCGGGGCCTTTCACGGCTGGCTGATTGCTTATCGCGCAATCCCATCGTTTATCGTCACCCTCGGCGGCCTGCTGGTCTGGCGCGGGGCTGCGTTCCTAACCGCCGATGGCAAAACCATTTCGCCAGTCGATCCGACCTTTGCCCTGCTGGGCGGTGGACCATACGGTGCAATCGGATCGACTGGCAGCTGGATCGTCGGTATCCTGGGATGCATAGCCATCATCTGGATCTTGATGCGCGCACGCGTTGCCCGCCGCAAACACCAGTTTGCTTTGCGCCCGATGTGGGCCGAGGCAACGCTTGCGGCACTTACTTGTGGTGCGCTCATTGGCGCTGTTCTGGTCGTGAATGCCTATCCTTGGCCAATCGGCATCGTTAAGACCTATGCGGCAGCAAACGGCTTGACCGCCGATCCCGCCACAATCTTTATCAGTCACGGCTTCGCCATTCCGGTGATGATCCTTGCCGCCGTCGCCATTGCCATGACCATCCTGATGACGCGCACCCGTTTTGGCCGCTATGTGTTTGCTATCGGTGGCAACCCCGAAGCCGCAGCCTTGGCAGGCATCAATACCCGCTGGATGACCCTGAAAATCTTCTCCCTCATGGGGATGTTGTCGGGTCTGGCAGCCGTTGTCGCGTCCGCCCGCCTGAATTCGGCAACCAACGCGCTGGGCGATCTTGAGGAACTGTACGTCATTGCATCCGCCGTTGTTGGCGGTACCTCGCTGGCAGGTGGCGTGGGCACTATCTACGGCGCGATCATCGGCACGTTGGTGATCCAGTCCTTGCAAACAGGCATGGTCTTGATCGGCTATGGCGACGGATCTTATCGCAAGATCGTGGTCGGCATTGCTTTGGTTCTGGCCGTTTATCTAGACATTCTTTACCGCAAAAAGATTAAGTGAGGGGAAAAGCAATGGCAAATTCAGGCACTCCTCTGGTCGAACTGCGCGATATCTCGATTGCCTTCGGCGGTATCAAGGCCGTGGATCACGTGTCAATCGACCTTTACGCAGGCGAAGTTGTGGGCCTGCTGGGCCATAACGGGGCGGGTAAATCCACGCTGATCAAATGCCTATCCGGGGCTTACAAAGCAGATTCTGGCCAGATTCTGATCAATGGCAAAGAGGTGGAGATTAAAAACCCCCGCGATGCCCGCGCTCAGAACATCGAGACGATTTATCAAACCTTGGCTCTGGCTGATAACCTTGATGCCGCTTCAAATCTGTTTTTGGGCCGCGAACTTGTAAGCCCGCTGGGCTTTGTTGACGATTCCGCGATGGAGGCTGAAACCCGCAAAATCCTAAAGCGGCTTAATCCCAACTTCCGCAAATTCAACGTGCCGGTATCGGCATTGTCAGGCGGTCAACGCCAATCTGTGGCCATTGCCCGCGCCGTATATTTCAACGCCAAGATTTTGATCATGGATGAGCCTACGGCGGCACTGGGGCCACAAGAAACGAACATGGTGTCAGAGCTTATCCAAGAATTGAAAGCACAGGGCTTGGGGATTTTCCTGATCGAACATGACATTCACAACGTAATGAAGCTGTGCGATCGTGCATCCGTCATGAAAAACGGACAGCTTGTTGGTACGGTCAACGTGGATGAAGTCACCGATGAAGACATCCTTGGCATGATCATTCTGGGTAAGAAACCCGCCAAGGCCGCGTGATGTATATCGGGCTCGATCTTGGCACATCGGGCCTGAAAGGCATTCTGATCGACGATACCCAGCGGGTTCTGGCCGAAGCGACGGCACCCTTAACCGTCAGCCGCCCACATGATGGCTGGTCTGAACAGGCCCCAAGCGATTGGATTGCGGCGGCTGAATCTGTGATGGATGCGTTGTCCGCGCATGGCTTGGGCCGCGTGCAGGGCATTGGCCTTTCGGGCCATATGCACGGGGCTACCCTGCTGGATGCCACAGACGAGGTGTTGCGCCCCTGCATGCTGTGGAACGATACCCGCAGCGCGGATGAAGCTGCAGATCTGGACGCTGATCCGATGTTCAGGCGCGTTTCTGGCAACATCGTATTTCCCGGCTTCACCGCGCCCAAGGTAGATTGGGTCCGCCGCCATGAACCCGCGATCTGGGCCAAAATTGCAAAGATACTGCTTCCAAAAGACTATGTTCGGCTTTGGCTGACGGGTGATCACGTCGGCGAGATGTCCGATGCTGCGGGCACCGCATGGTTTGACACCGGCGCACGCGATTGGTCGGATGACCTGCTAACCGCCACTGGTCTTTCGCGCGCGCACATGCCGCGTCTGGTCGAAGGGTCGGCAGTTTCTGGCACATTACGTGCAGCCCTTGCGGGTCGATGGGGTCTGCCATCTGGCGTCGTGATCGCGGGCGGTGGCGGTGATAACGCGGCATCCGGTGTAGGCGTCGGCGTGGTCCGCGCAGGCGAGGCGTTTGTATCGCTTGGCACATCCGGGGTTCTGTTTGCCGCCAATGATGGCTATCAACCCGACCCGGCAACCGCCGTACATACATTCTGTCACGCGCTGCCAAATACTTGGCACCAGATGGGCGTTGTTCTGTCTGCTACCGATTCCTTAAATTGGTACGCGGGGTTGGTGGGGGCCGATGCCGCCAGCCTCACGCGCGATCTGACAACCTTGCAAGCCCCGGGAAAAACTCTGTTCCTGCCTTACCTTGGCGGCGAACGTACCCCGTTAAACTCTGCCTCTGTGCGCGGCGCATTTCTTGGCCTTGAACAGGCAACTGACCGCGCGGCTGGCTCCCCCCAGACTCGGTACATGTGACGGTCGATGACGTAGTCCAGTGATCCGCACACACGGATTCGCGTTCGCCCTGCGCTTTCCACAA
>JACMNW010000478.1 GCA_014378345.1 Pseudorhodobacter sp.
CACTTCGGCCACATCGGCGCGCCATTCGCCGTCACGCCCGTTGAACAGCAACACTGCCGAACCCACCCCAATGCGCATCACCCCGAAAAGGTAAAGTGCCTGATCCATACTTAACGGAACCGGTTGCCCCGGCCCAAGCGGGTGCTCTACAAACAGTCTTATCTTTGCATCAGCCATGGGCCAGAACTTATGCACCAACCCCCCAGAACACCAGAGGCCGCACCACTGGACTTTGCTGATACCTCCGTGGCGGACGCGCCCCCGCAAAATTGGGTCGACCGCTTCGCCCCTGCGGCCACCCGCCCTTACCTGCGCCTGTCACGCGCGGATCGCCCCATTGGCACATGGCTTTTGCTCATCCCCTGTCTTTGGGGTCTTTCCCTTGCCATTGCCAATGACCCGGACGGCTACAAACTGTGGGACGCGTGGATCGCCCTAGGCTGCGTCCTCGGCGCGTTCCTGATGCGCGGCGCTGGCTGCACTTGGAACGACCTCACCGACCGCCACATTGATGCAAGGGTCGCACGCACCAAAAGCCGCCCGCTGCCATCCGGCCAGGTCACCCCGCGCCAAGCCTTGATATGGATGGTCGCCCAAGCCCTCGCTGCTGCCGCGATTCTGTTCACCTACAATGGCGTGGCGGTGATCCTGGGGCTTGCTTCCCTTATCCTGGTCGCCATCTACCCCTTTGCAAAACGCTTCACATGGTGGCCACAGGTATTTTTAGGCCTCGCCTTCAATTGGGGTGCGTTGTTTGCGTGGTCTGCACATACCGGCAGCCTTGCCCTGCCCGCCGTACTTTTGTACCTCGCAGGCATCGGATGGACGCTATTTTACGACACCATCTATGCCTATCAGGACGTCGATGATGATGCCCTGATCGGCGTCAAGTCCACTGCCCGCCTGTTCGGGGATCACGCCCGCCCATGGCTACGCGGCTTTGCCCTGCTGTCCATTTTGTTGCTGACCCAAGCGATTCTGCTGGCGATGCTGGACCGCTCTACGGCCATCCAACTGGTTCTGGCGCTCAGCGGCGTCTGGGCTTTTGGCGCGCATCTTTGGTGGCAAATGACGCGGCTCGATACCACTAACCCCTCAAATTGCTTACATATTTTTCGGTCTAATCGCGATGCAGGCCTGTTGCCTGCGCTGTTTCTTGCCACTGCCGCCTTGCTGTAGTGGCACGCCTGATTGATCCCGCGCATCAATGCGCTTAGACCTCGGTTTTCTCTTTCGTGCCAAGTTTTGCCCGTAACCCAGACCAAGGCCCGCCCCTCATGCGCCTAACCCACACCACGATCGCGATAGCCGCCTTTACCGGGGCAATTTTTCTGTCTTTGCTGACCTCTTACCTGTTGGCATTGGCCATTGAATCCCGCTCTGCTGCGGCCGTCAATTCCGCCCTGATGGCCGAAGGCATTACTTGGGCCACAGCCGCGCCCGATGGCCTGCAGGTCATCCTGAACGGCACCGCCCCGAATGAGGCGACCCGTTTTCGCACTGTCAATTTGGCTGGCACTATCGTCGATGCTAGCCGCGTGCGTGACCGGCTGGACGTCACCCCAGCCAGCGAAATCACAGCCCCTCGGTTTTCCGTCGAAATGCTGCGCAACGATGATGGCATCCAATTGATTGGCCTTGTCCCCACGTCCGATGAAGACGGCACCGGTGAAGCCGCCATTGCCACCGCGGTCGCGGCCATTACCCCCGATACGGCCATCGCCGACATGCTGGAAACCGCCGCCTACCCCGCACCCGAAGGCTGGCAAGCAGCGGTGGATTTTGGCGTGTCGGCCCTTAAAATGCTGCCCCGCTCTAAAATTTCGGTTGCATCCAATAGCGTAGCCGTCACCGCAATTTCAGGATCCGAGGCCGAAAAGAAACGCCTCGAGGCAGATCTTACCCGCCTTATTCCGAAAGGGTTAAGCGTCGATCTGGCTATTTCCGCGCCGCGTCCGGTACTGACGCCCTTCACCCTGCGCTTTGTGATGGATGATCAGGGCGGCCGTTTTGATGCTTGCTCTGCGGATACCGAACGCAGCAAAAACCGCATTCTTGCCGCCGCCCGCGATGCTGGCTCTACCGCAGCGGCAAATTGCACCATCGGCTTGGGCGTACCCACGCCAAAATGGGCCGACGCCGTTCAAGCTGGCATCACCGCTCTTGCCGCAATCGGCGCGGGCACCATTACTTTCTCTGATGCTGATGTCACTTTGCTTGCATCAGAGGCCACCGACCAAGCCGTGTTTGACCGCGCGGTTGGCGAATTGCAAACCGCCCTGCCGGACGTGTTTTCGCTAAACGCCACCTTGCCAAAACCAGCCTCTGCTGCGGCCGCTGGCCCCGCGGAATTCACCGCCTCCCTGTCGGAAGAGGGAGAGCAAGACCTGCGCGGCAGGCTTACCGATGCCACCCTGAGAGGCGCGGTAGAGGCGTTCGCCCATGCCCGATTTGGCTCTGACAGCGTTTATATTGCCACCAGACTGGATGCCAATCTGCCCGATGGCTGGCCGATGCGCGTTCTGGCCGGGCTTGAATCGATGGCAGAACTGGCAAGCGGTAGTCTTATCGTGCGCGCCGATACGGTCGAATTAAAAGGCAAAACCGGATCGCTGCGCGCCAAGGCCCGCATTGCGCAAATCCTGTCGGCCAAACTGGGCCAGGGCAAAACCTACAAGGTTGATGTGACGTATGTAGAAAGTCTTGATCCCGCCGCCGCTCTGCCCACCCCTGATGAATG
>JACMNW010000479.1 GCA_014378345.1 Pseudorhodobacter sp.
CGATCTGTTTGTGCAGCTATCCTATGTGCTGTTTCTGGGCCTGATTGGCGCGATGATGCTGCAAGAAAGCCTGCGCACGATGAACCGGGCGCGCAAACCGGGCACACCTGTGCGGCGCGCACATGTGCATACTTGGGTGCATAACCTGCCGTTCAAGGTGAAGTTCCGGGCCTCGGGTCTGTATATATCAGTGATCCCACCGATGATGGTGGGGGCGGTGGTGGGTTTTCTGGCGGCAATCATGGGGGTTGGTGGCGGCTTTATCATGGTGCCCGCGATGATTTACATATTGGGAATGCCGACCAAGGTTGTGGTCGGCACATCGTTGTTTCAGATCATCTTTGTCACTGCGTTCACCACCCTGATGCACGCGGTTACCAGTCAGACGGTGGATATGTTACTTGCCTTTGTGTTGATCATCGGTGGGGTGATCGGTGCACAGATCGGCGCGCGGATCGGGTTGCGCCTAAAGGCAGAGCAGTTGCGCATATTGCTTTCCTTGCTCGTGTTGGCCGTGGCGGGGAAAATCACGTTCGATTTGCTGATGACCCCGGCAGAGCTGTATTCGGTAACACCCGGGTTATTGCCATGATCCGCGCGATTGCTTTGGTGTTGGCGATGGCGCTGCCCGTGCAGGCAGAGCAGATCGTAGCAGGCCTGAGCCAGACCGAGGTTTCGATCAACGCAAATTTTGCGGGGTCGGAGATTATCGTTTATGGTGCAGTGAAACGCGATGCACCGGCGCCAAAGAAGCCGCGACTTGAGGTGATTGTTACAGTTGAGGGGCCAGCCGACCCGTTGATTGTACGCAAAAAAGACCGGCGTTTTGGCATTTGGGTGAATGCGGAAAGTGTGCAGATCGATTTGGCACCCAGCTTTTACGCGGTGGCAACCACGGGGCCGCTTAGTGAAATTCTGACGGATGCAGAAAATTTGCGCTACCAAATCACAGTTCCCAGCGAAATCCGCGCAGTGGGCATTGCCCGGCAAACCGACAATTCCACTGACTTCATTGCTGCCTTGCTGCGCATTCGCGAAGACGAAGGCCGCTACCGAATTGCCGAAGGCGCAGTGGAACTGACTGATTCAACGCTGTTTCGCGCTGATGTGGTCTTGCCCGCCAACCTGACCGAGGGCGATTACCGCGTGCGGATGTATATCACACGGGGTGGCATGGTTATCGACGCGCAAGACCAGGTGATTGCCGTGCAGAAACAAGGGCTAGAGCGGTTCGTAAACCGGTTGTCGAAAAGCCAGCCATTGATTTACGGGCTGCTGTCGCTGGCAATGGCCGTGGCGGCGGGGTGGGGCGCATCAACTGCGTTTCGATTCTTCAGGGCGTGAAGCGTGGCCTTGCGTTCCGCCCCGGTGTAGCGGCAGGCCATCGTTATGCCGCGGGCAAGGTTAAGCACCATCAGCGCGGCCCAGAGGCCGTGGTTGCCAAAGACTGGCGCCAATAATGCAAGCGCGGTCAGGTAGGCGGCGACCGACAGGATCATGGCTTGGCGCATGTCTCGGGTCAGGGTCGCGCCGATGAAGATACCATCAAAGATCCAGCTGGCAACGCCGATGATGGGCGCCGCGATCAGCCATGGCAATTAGCTGCGCGCAGCCAGCTGCACCTCGGGTGCACCTGCAGCGCGATTTTCATCAAACGCCAGTGAGGTATTGGGCGGTGGGTTGAGGGTTTTATTCCGCTATCAATCATCGCGCCCGGTTAGCAGAAAATGCCCCGATGCCTGAGCAAACGGGCGCGTATGGTTGTCTTGCCACGCCTCCACATGCACCGACGCATAGCGCCGCCCAGATCGGTTGACGCGGGCCCGGGCATAGGCATCACGCGGCAGGCCGGTGCGCAGGTAATCAATGGTGAAATCAATGGTCTTGGGCAGCCGCGGCAGGTTTGCGGGGTCCAGTGGCGGGCCGTTGCCTTTTTCCATATTGTCCCACAGCAAAGACCAGCTTAGCACGATAATCGCCGTCACCTCCAGAAACGCCGCTGTTGCCCCACCGTGCAGCGCGGGCAACAGCGGATTACCGATCAGATCATCCCGAAACGGTAAAACGGCGGTCAATTCATCGCCGCGCCTGTCAAACTGGACGCCAAGAAAGCCGATGTAGGGCACACCGCCAACAAGCGCCTTTAGCACCGCCTCGCGCCGTTCCTTGATGATGTGAACAGGTTCGGGGGGCGTGCGGTTCATGGGGCCACCCCTTCCAGCGTAAAAGTACCCGTCGCCATTGCCACCGGGCGCAATGCGTCTTCATCGGTGGCGGTTACCCGCACAAAGGCGACAGACCGGGTCACATGATAGCATTCCGCCCGGGCGGTGATGGTTTCGCCCGTTGTGGCCGGGCGCATGTAGTCGATCCTAAGGCCCAGCGTCGCGGTGCCTTGCGGGCCTGCCGGGTGGCACATCACGGCAGCGCCTGATGCCGTATCCATCAGTGCCGACACCGCACCACCATGAATAACCCCAGTCACCGGATCACCGACAAAGCGCGCGTCCCACGGCATGGTAACGGTGGCCCGGCCGTTGCCGATTTCAACGATTTGCATCCCCAATGCGCGGCTATGAGGCAAGGCCTGCATAAAGTTGCGTGCGCTGTTCAAAACATCGGTCATGTCGCCTCACTTATCCAGGCCATCATCGCGAAACCGGGCCAACCTGCAAGCCCCATCCCAACCGTTGCGCGATGCAATTTCAGCGCATAAGCTGCCCAACAGGAGGCACTGCAATGACAGAAATCCGCCTCAACTTCAAAGATATGTGCGCGCGGTTTGATGCCACACCGCGCACTCTGCGGTATTACGAATACATCGAATTGATATCCCCCTACAAAGAAGGCCGATCGCGCAGCTATGGGCCGCGCGAAATTGCGCGCATGACGCTTATCCTTCGGGGGCGGCGTTTTGGCTTTTCACTGGAAGAAATTCGCCAGTGGCTGCTGATATACGAGCAAAAGGGCAATGGCCCGCAGATGAAAGCCTGGATTGATCTGGCGGATCGCCAGCTTGCAGCAATGGCCAAGCAACGCGAAGAGCTGGATGTTGCGATTGCCGATCTGACATCGCTGCGCAATGGCGCAGTTGACGCGAAGTGACATCACGTCAATCGACGAAGTGACGTGACGTATCATTTACGTTAACGTCAATTGATCTGGTAGCGTGACACCAGCGTCCCCATTTGCATGGCTTATTCCACAACCAGAAAAGTTTCAGAGACAGATTATGGCTTCCGACGTGATGACGATCAGTGACATGTGCGCGGCATTTGATGTGACCCCGCGTACCTTGCGGTTTTATGAGGCAAAGGAGCTACTGTCGCCGGTTAGGGATGGCACCCGGCGTTTGTTCACCAAACGTGACCGCGCGCGACTAACTTTGATTTTGCGCGGCAAACGGTTTGGCTTTAGCCTTGAGGATATTCGCCAGTTGCTGGACCTGTATGACCGCGACGGCAGCCAGGAAACCCAGCTTGCCCGCACCTACGATGTGGCCCGCGCGCGGCTTGTTCAAATGGAACAGCAGCGTGCCGAGCTGGATGAAGCGATAGTCGAATTGAAAGGCCAGCTTGTCTGGGGGGCCGAAGTGCTTGCCAATTTCCGTAAAACTGCCGCCGAATGAAAAAAACCTAACACCCGCCGCCAGACCAGAATTGTTGATCTAAAAGGACAACGCCGATGCCCAGCTACACCGCCCCCGTGAAAGACCTGCAGTTTGTTTTGCAAAATCTATTGAACGTGGCTGAGGTTGACGTGCCGGGCTACGGCGATCTGGATGCGGGGTTTACGGCGGCGGTGCTGGAAGAAGCGGGCAAAGTGGCGCGCGATGTGCTGGCACCCTTGAACATGGTGGGCGACCGCGAGGGGTGCCATCTGGAAAACGGCATTGTGCGCACGCCGACCGGGTTCAAGGCAGCGTTTGACGCGATGAAAGATGGCGGTTGGACGGCGCTGGATTGCGACCCTGATTATGGCGGCCAAGGCCTTCCCTATGTGATGGGCACTGCAGTGGGTGAGATTTTTGTCTCCGCCAACATGGCGTTCAACATGTATCAGGGCCTGACGCATGGTGCTTATTCCGCCATTCATGCGCATGGGACGGATGCGCAAAAGGCCACCTATCTGCCAAAGATGGTGACATGTGATTGGACCGGCACGATGAACCTGACGGAGCCGCAATGCGGCACTGATCTGGGGTTGATGCGCACCAAGGCCATTCCCCAAGCGGACGGATCGTATCTGGTGACGGGGACGAAGATTTTTATCTCGGCCGGTGATCATGATCTGGCGGATAATATCATTCATCTGGTGCTGCCAAACGCGCCGGGGGGCGGTGACGGCATCAAGGGTGTCTCGCTGTTCATTGTGCCGAAGGTGCTGGTGAATGCCGATGGTAGTCTGGGCGCACGCAATGCGGTGTCTGTGGGCAAGATTGAAGAAAAGATGGGCATTCACGGCAATGCCACCTGCGTGATGAACTATGACGGTGCCGTGGGCTATCTTTTGGGCGATCTGCACAAAGGCATGCGCGCGATGTTCACCATGATGAACGAGGCGCGGCTTGGCGTGGGCTTGCAGGGCTACGCGGTGGCGGAAGCGGCGTATCAGAACGCGGTTTTATATGCCAAAGATCGCCTGCAGGGGCGCGCTGTGACCGGTGTTGAAAACCCAAACGGGCCAGCCGATCCGTTGATCGTGCATCCCGATATCCGCCGCAACCTGATGGATCAGAAAAGCTTTGTTGAGGGCGCGCGGGCGTTCACCCTGTGGGGTGCGCATTTGATTGATCGCTCGAAGCGGTCAGGGGATCACGCGGCGGAGGGGATGATTTCGCTGCTGACCCCCGTGATCAAAGGCTTTCAGACCGATAAAGGGTTCGATATGGCAGTGGCGGCCCAACAAATTTGGGGCGGGCATGGCTATATCGAGGATGGCGGCATGAGCCAGTTCGCCCGCGATGCCCGGATTGCGATGATTTATGAAGGGGCAAACGGCGTGCAGGCGCTGGATCTGGTTGGCCGCAAGCTGGCCGCCGATGGTGGCAAGCCGGTGATGGCGTTCTTTGCGATGGTGAAAGACTTCATCAAAGAAAACGAAGACGATGCCGTGCTGAAAGACGGGTTTCTGGAACCGCTGAAAAAAGCGTCAAAAGACGCGCAGGCGGCGGGGATGTATTTTGCGGCCAATGGGATGAAAAACCCCAATGACGCGTTGGCAGGATCGTATGATTTCATGCATCTGATGGGGCATGTTTGCCTAGGGCTGATGTGGGCACGGATGGCAAAAGCGGCCTATGCCGGCTTGGCTGCTGGCGGCGATGCGGCATTTCTAGAGGCAAAAATCGCGACCGGGCGCTATTATATGGCGCGGCATCTGCCTGCCACCGCCCTGCATCTGGCGCGCATTCAAACCGGGGCCGAGCCTGTGATGGCGCTTGGTGCCGAAGCGTTCTAGACTTGCTACAGAAAAAATTCTTGTAGAAAGAATTTTGCGCCCTGCCCCGCTGCCGGAGTAAGCCCATGCCAAAACGCTTTCACCTGACCCGCCGTTTCCCGGTTGCCATGACAGAAGACGGCTACCGCCGCCTGAAACGCTTTGCCGCAGAAGCGGGTCTGGATGAAGGCGAGGCGCTGTCGTTTATTTTCGAGAATTTCTCATCGGTGATCAACGAGGATAACCTGACCCACCGCATTCGGCTGTTCAATGCGGAACTGGAGGATCGTAAAAAATGACCCGGGATCTGCGCGCCTTGAAAAATGAGTATTTGGACGAAAAAGAAACCTCAAGGGGTGCGCCCCGGCTGCCCAGCGTTTTCAAAACTGACAGGCTATTCACCGACATCCGGGGCGGCTTCTCCTTCGGCGGTCATCGGCTCTCCAGCCTGTACCGCAACACTGAGACTGTGGCATCAGCCTTAACCAATCGCTACTTTTCGGCTTCTTTTTCGCTTAAATACTCAAATTCAACATTTACAGGCGTCACAGCGCCGGGAGTCGCCACATGACGATGAAACTTCACTGCTTTGGCGAATCCGGCAACGCCTACAAGGTGGCGCTTGCGCTGACTTTTGCAGATGTCGAATGGGAACCCGTGTTTGTCGATTTCTTCAATGGTCAAGCCAGAACGCCGGAATTTCGTGCGATCAACGAAATGGGCGAGGTGCCGGTTTTGGTGGACGGCGACACGACGTTGACCCAATCAGGCGTAATCCTTGACTATATCAGTTCCAAATCCGGCAAGCTTGGGGGGAAATCAGCGGCGGAACGTCGCGAAATTTTACGTTGGATGTTCTGGGACAATCACAAACTGTCAGGCCCCATTGGCACAACGCGGTTTTTGGCCAATTTCCTGGCGGAAGCAAAACGCCCGCCGGGGGTGATCCCGTTCATGCAAGCGCGCCTGAAATCGGCCTACAAAGTGTTGGACGATCATCTTACCAACCACATTTGGGTGGTAGGTGCTGCGATGACCATCGCGGATCTGTCGTGCTGTGGCTATCTGTATTACCCCGAACCCTACGGTTTTGATCGCAACGATTGGCCGCATATTGACCG
Source organism: Pseudorhodobacter sp. (assembly GCA_014378345.1). Taxonomy (GTDB): domain Bacteria; phylum Pseudomonadota; class Alphaproteobacteria; order Rhodobacterales; family Rhodobacteraceae; genus JACMNW01. Next base: position 6,561 of record JACMNW010000479.1, read on the forward strand.
TTGGTTAGATGCCATTGCCGCCACGCCGGGCTGGAAGCCCCCCTATGATCTGATGCCCGGTTCGCCTGCCGACCGCGCTTGAAGGAGTTTTTGTGATGCAAGACGCTTATATCTTTGATGCCATCCGATCCCCGCGTGGCAAGGGCCGCGCTGATGGAAGTTTGCATGAGATGACCTCGGTTGCCCTTTCGGCTAAGGTTCTGAATGCCATGAAGGCGCGCAATGGGCTGGAAGGCCATGCCGTGGAAGACGTGATTTGGGGCAATGTCACCCAAGTGGGCGAACAGGGTGGGTGTCTGGCGCGGTCTGCGGTGCTGGCATCAGACCTTGACGAAAGTATTCCCGGTCTGGCGATCAACCGCTTTTGCGCAAGCGGGATGGAGGCTGTGAATATCGCCGCCAACCAAGTGCGCGGTGGGGCGGGCGACGGATACATCGCGGGCGGGGTCGAGATGATGGGCCGCGTGGCCATGGGCAGTGACGGCGCGGCGATTGCGGTTGATCCATCATTGGCGATGAAAACCTATTTCGTGCCACAGGGCATTTCGGCCGATATCATTGCGACTGAATATGGCTTTTCGCGTGATGATGCCGATCTTCTGGCGGTGGAATCGCAACGCCGTGCCGCGATGGCATGGAAAGAGGGGCGTTTTGCCAAATCGGTGATGACAATTCACGACCAGAACGGCTTGGCGATGCTGGCACATGACGAATATATGCGCCCGCAGACCGATATGCAAAGTCTTGGGGCGCTGCGCCCCGCCTTCAAGGACATGGGCGAGGTCATGCCGGGCTTCGACAAGATCGCGATGATGAAATACCCTCATCTGGAACGCATCAACCATATCCACCATGCCGGGAATTCATCGGGTATTGTTGACGGCGCGGCGGCGGTTCTGATCGGCAACAAGGAATTCGGCATTCGTCACGGGTTGACCCCACGTGCGCGCATTCGGGCCACCGCCAAGATCGGCACGGATCCCACCATCATGCTGACCGGGCCTGTGCCAGTGACCGAGAAAATCCTGCGCGATAATGGCATGACAATTGGTGACATCGACCTGTTCGAGGTGAACGAGGCTTTTGCCGCCGTCGTCCTGCGCTTTCAGCAGGCGTTCAACGTTGACCCCGCGCTGGTGAACGCCAACGGCGGGTCCATCGCCATGGGGCACCCGTTGGGGGCCACGGGCGCCATCATCATCGGCACCTTGCTGGATGAACTTGAACGCTCCGGCAAGGGCGTGGGTCTTGCAACGTTGTGCATCGCGTCGGGCATGGGGGCCGCCACGATTATTGAGAGGGTATGATGGGGAAAATTGATCTGACACAGGTTCCGATAAAGTCCGGCACCATCTACCCCCCGCCCTATGATGCCGAGGTTAAGGGGAGGTCCAGCCTGCGGTTAGGGGATGCGGGCGGTTTGACCCAGTTCGGTGTGAATGTCGTTATCCTTGCCCCCGGCGCGAAATCGTCGTTGCGGCACTGGCATCTGCACGAAGAAGAATTCGTGATGATCATTCAAGGCAGCTGCACCATGGTGCAAGATGCGGGGCCCACCATCATGCAAACGGGCGACTGCGCGGCGTTTCTGGCGGGCGATCCCGACGGGCATCAATTCATAAACCATACTGATACCGAGGCACGGTTTCTGGTGGTGGGTACCAAGGCAAAGACAGAAACTGCCTCCTATTCCGATGTTGACCTGCAGGTGCATCAATCGGGTGGCGTGAACCGCTTTACCTACAAAGACGGCACCGATTGGAAGGGCCCGCGATGCGCGTGATCGGGAAGACCACCGCCCGCAGCCAACAGACCCCAATTATCCAATACCGGAGGAAAACATGACCGATTTTTCATATATGGTTGATGGCGATGGCGTGGCGACGATTTGCTGGGATTTGCCCGGAAAATCGATGAACGTGATGTCTATGGCAGGGTTTGGGGAACTGGACGGGCTGGTTGACCGGGCGCTGGCGGATGCTGGCGTAAAGGGTGTGATCATCACGAGCGGCAAGAAAGACTTTGCCGGTGGCATGGATTTGAACGCCATTGCCAAGATGAAAGAAGACGGCGGCGCGCAGGGCATCTTTGACGGTGTGATGGGTATGCATGCCATTTTGCGCAAGATTGAACGCAGCGGTGCGGACCCAAAGACAATGAAAGGCGGCAAGCCGATTGTGGCCGCCCTGCCCGGTACGGCTTTGGGAATTGGATTGGAAATTCCGCTGGCCTGCCACCGGATCATTGCCGCCGATAATCCGAAGGCCAAGATCGGTCTGCCGGAAATTATGGTCGGCATTTTCCCCGGCGCAGGCGGCACCACGCGGCTTACGCGCAAAATGGGGGCGATGATGGCCGCGCCCTATTTGCTGGAAGGCAAGTTATCCGACCCTAAAAGCGCCAAGGCGGGCGGGCTGATTGACGAGGTTGTGGCACCGGAAGACCTTTTGGCGCGTGCAAAAGAATGGGTGTTGACAGCGACAGAGACCGATATTGTAAAACCGTGGGATACCAAGGGCTATAAAATGCCCGGCGGCACACCGTACCAACCGGCGGGGTTTATGACATTTGTCGGCGCATCTGCCATGGTGCATGCCAAGACATTTGGTGTTTATCCTGCCGCTAAGGCGTTGCTATCCGCCGTTTATGAAGGCGCTTTGGTGCCGTTTGATGTTGCGCTGAAGATCGAGGCGCGGTGGTTTACCTCGGTGCTGATGAACCCGTCATCGTCAGCAATGATCCGCAGCCTGTTCATCAATAAGGAAGCGCTTGAAAAAGGTGCCAATCGGCCCAAAGTGAACGATCAGTCGGTTAAACGTGTGGGTGTCATCGGGGCTGGCATGATGGGGGCGGGAATTGCCTATGTTGCCGCCAATGCTGGTATCGAGGTAGTGCTGATTGATGCGGCACAAGACGCAGCGGACCGGGGCAAGGCGCATTCGGAAAGCCTGCTCGACAAGGGCATTTCACGCCGCAAAGTGACACAAGAAAAGAAGGCCGAAGTGCTGGGGCAGATTACCGCGACGACGGATTACACCGCGTTGGAGGGATGCGACCTGATTGTCGAGGCGGTGTTTGAGGACATGAAGGTGAAGGCCGATGTGACCGCCAAGGTCGAGGCGGCGGTGGGGAAAGACTGTATCTTTGCTTCCAACACCTCGACCCTGCCAATTACCGATCTGGCGAAGGCGAGTGCCCGCCCAGACCAGTTCATCGGCATCCATTTCTTTAGTCCGGTCGATAAGATGAACTTGGTCGAGATTATTCGTGGCAAGGCCACCGGCGATGTGGCTGTTGCCAAAGCCCTTGATTTCGTACGACAAATTCGAAAAACGCCGATCGTGGTGCATGATGCGCGGTTCTTTTACGCCAATCGCTGCATCATTCCCTACATCAACGAAGGCATCCGCATGGTTGCCGAAGGTGTAGAGCCGGTATTGATCGAAAACGCGGCAAAGCTGGTGGGTATGCCGCTTGGCCCGCTGCAACTGGTGGATGAGACGTCGATTGATCTTGGGGTCAAGATCGCACGCGCGACCAAGGCCGCGATGGGTGCCGCCTATCCCGATGACGCTGTCGATACCGTCTTGTTCGCGATGGCCGATCAGGGGCGTTTGGGCAAGAAATCCAACGCTGGGTTTTATGCTTATGACGCTGCTGGCAAACGTGAAGGGCTATGGGATGGGCTGGACGCGGCCTATCCGGTGGCAGATACACAACCAAACCTAACATCCGTTCAGCATCGCCTTCTGATGGCACAAGTGCTGGAGGCCGTGCGCGCGCTGGAAGATGGCGTTTTGACCGATATTCGCGAAGGCGATGTCGGCGCAATATTGGGCTGGGGCTTCGCACCATGGTCAGGCGGGCCGTTCTCATGGCTTGATATGCTTGGAGCGGCAAAGGCTGTTGAAATTTGCGATGGCTTGACGGCGGCTCATGGCGCAAGGTTTACCACGCCTGCGCTGTTGCGCGATATGGCGGCGAAAGGCGAAAGCTTTTACGGGCGCTTTGGCGCGCAAAACAAGGTGGCATGACTGGCACGCGGGGGGGATTAAACCTCCGCTGCGCCATCATCAAACCGATAGCCGAACCGGTTGATATCTGTTGCACAAAGGGCAGCCACTAAACCCGCATCTGCTTCGGAATAAAACCTGCGAAAGTCTTTGGCGCGGTTTGATGCGTTTGCCTGCGCAAGGGGCCTAAGGCGGAAGCCCAAATGCGCCTCAAACGGCGCAAGATCAGTTTCCAGATGTTCCAGCCGTGCATAAAGCCTGCAGCGTTCTGTGCCGGTCGCATCGCGCATGTAGGCGGTGTAGGGCGAAACTTGCAGGCTGGTTTGGGTTTGCGAATGGTTCAAAAAACCTGAGAAATCCTTGGTGCGCGCCAGCCCGACTGCCGGATGGGCAAAGGACTGCCCGCGCAGCCAGTGATAATAGCTGACCATCCTATCCCAAGGGTTGCGCACCAATGTGATGGTAAAGAAATCAGCTATCTCTGCCTCTGTCACCAGCCCCGCCACATCGGCCAGTGTTGAATGCTTCCAAAGTCGCCCCGCCGATTTGACGCCAGCGAGTCGCCCCTTGCGCGCCCGCGCCTTGGGCGTATCACCAATCAGAATATCATCCTTCTGCGCCCGCGCCTCTAATGCCAAACTCAACGCCGTGCCGCCGGTTTTCGGGATATGCACAAAAATATAGCGTCGCCCGCGGGAGATGATCATCTACGCCACGCGGAATTTCTTGTTCGCAAAAATACTCCCCGCGGAGCGTCTGATTTACCCACAAATGCCTTCGGCGGGTGTGTTTTTGCGAAAGAAAACCCCATGGCATCAAACCCTGTTGGGCGGATCGCGCCCTTCAGCCCAAGCGATCAGGTTGGCCACTGCCATCATGCCCATATCGGTGCGCACAGTCAGCGCCGCCGTTCCCAGATGCGGCAGCAGCGTAACGTTTTCCATTTCCATCAGGTCGGACGGAATGCGGGGTTCGAATTCATAGACATCAAGACCCGCACCCGCGATCTGACCAGCAGCAAGGGCCGCGATCAGGGCGGCCTCGTCCACCACTTCGCCGCGTGAGATGTTGATGAAAATACCGTTGGGCTGCATGTGGGCCAAGGCATCAGCGTTGATCAAATGCTGTGTCGCGGGGCCGCCCGGTACCGCGACCACCACGAAATCGGCGGCCATCGCTTGCGCCAGGGTGACCTGCACCGCGGGCAGTCCCGCGTCAGCAAGCGGTGATCGGTTGTGAAACAGCACCCGCATGC
>JACMNW010000480.1 GCA_014378345.1 Pseudorhodobacter sp.
CCTCTGGAGGCGACCGCTGAGGCAATGGTAGCGGCCGAAAACGCGACCGCATAAAAAAACTGCCGCACTTTCAAAGGAAAAGCGGGGGCAAGTGGCGTATCAGGGGGGGCGCATATGTGAAGCAGGGCAACTTCGCATTGGGCATTCTGGGGAGGAATGCAGCGCATGGGCCCAAGACCGCAGGCAGAACCGGAATAGGTTTATGCGGAGCCGGACAGATACAGCCCCGCGATCAGCAATGAGAATAGCGAGATTACACCGAATGAATCCTCGATCAGCGTGGTGCGCGAGCGGGTCAGGATGTCTTTTATTTCTGTCAGCATGATCATCTCCACTGTTTTTGTTGCCATATTGTTCTCAAATTCTTAACTCTTTGTAAAGAACTTTCGTGGAACATTTGTGAACAAATCATGTATTACTTGTGGATTGTTAGCAAACTCGCCCGAGGTTTTCAATTAACCCACTGATATCAAACGAATTGCGCGGTCTTGATCCAAAAGCCATAAAAGCATGCGTGCGGCGCGGCCACGGGGGGTGGTCAGGTCTGGATCATCGGCCAGCAGTTTACGTGCGTCGGTCTGGGCAATCGCCATTAATGCACCCTGCCGTTCCAGATCGGCGACACGGAACTTTGGCAGGCCAGATTGCGCGGTGCCGATCAGATCGCCCGCACCGCGCATGGCAAGGTCTTCTTCGGCAATGCGAAAACCGTCCTCGGTATCGCGCAAAATGGTCAGGCGGCGGGTTCCCGACTCGCCCAAAGGGGCTTGATACATCAGCAGGCAGGTCGATTGTGCAGCACCTCGCCCGACCCTGCCGCGCAACTGATGCAGTTGCGACAGGCCAAAGATTTCGGCGCGTTCCACCACCATGATGGTGGCATCGGGCACGTTGACGCCAACCTCGATCACCGTGGTGGCGACCAGAACTTTGGTCTCGCCCGCAACGAAACGCGCCATGGCGGCGTCTTTTTCCGCGGGCGGCATTTGGCCGTGCACAAGGCCCACCACGCCATCCCCTAAGGCCGCGCGCAGGTGTTGAAACCGCGCCTCGGCCGACGCATAGTCCAGCACTTCGCTGTCTTCGACCAAGGGGCAGACCCAGTAGGATTGGCGGCCATCGGCCACCGCATCGCGCAGGTGGGCGACCACTTCGTCTATGCGCGCGGTAGAGATCAGGGCGGTTTTGATGGGTTTGCGGCCGGCAGGTTTTTCATCAAGTACCGACACATCCATATCGCCGTGGGTGGCAAGGGCGAGACTGCGGGGAATTGGCGTGGCTGTCATCACCAGCACATCGGCGGCTTGGCCTTTTGCGCCAAGCTCCATCCGCTGCGCCACACCGAAACGGTGCTGTTCATCAACCACGGCGAGGCGCAGGTCGTGGAAGATGACGTCTTTTTGAAACACGGCATGGGTGCCCACGAGAATCTGGGTTTTGCCATTGACGAGGGCGGCAAGCTTTGCGTGACGGTCTGTACCCTTATCGCGGCCAGTCAGCAGAACGAGGTTAACCCCCGCAGCCATCGCCAGTGGACCAAGGCTTTCGTGATGCTGGCGGGCCAGAATTTCGGTGGGGGCCATCATGACGCCCTGCCCGCCCGATTCTGCCGCGATAAGCAGGGCTTGAAACGCGACAAGCGTTTTGCCGGACCCGACATCGCCTTGCAGCAGGCGGTTCATGCGCAAAGGTTGTGCCATATCGGCGGCGATTTCTGCAATGGCGCGGGTTTGGGCTGTTGTTGGCGCATAGGGCAGACTTTGCAGCACGCGCGATTGCAACGTGCCTGTGCCAATGCTCGCCACGCCTTTGCCCCGGCGCAGGCTGGCACGGGCAAGAGAAAGGGTCAGTTGATGGGCGAAAAGTTCATCGTAAGCCAACCGTTGCCGGGCGGGGGCGGTGTCTGCGATATCGGTGTTGCTGGTGGGGGCATGGGCGGTTTTCACGGCATCCAGCCAATCAGGCCAACCTTCGCGCAGTCTTAGCGGACCGTCGATCCATTCGGCAAGGTCGGGCGCGCGGGCGATGGCGGATGTGGCAGCGCGCTGAATTGTCTTTTGGGTGATGCCCGCCGTTGCTGGATAGACGGGTTCAAACAGCGGCAGATCGGAGGCTTCTTCGGGGCGCAAAACGTGGTCGGGGTGGACCATTTGCGCGATTCCATCAAAGATTTCGACGCGGCCTGACACGAGGCGTTTTTGTCCAGTCGGCAGTAGCTTGGTCAGATAATCGGCGCGGGCATGAAAGAACACCAGTTGAAATTCAAACCCACCGTCATCGCGCACCATGATGCGGTAGGGTTTGCCCTTGGTGCGGGGCGGGAAATGGCCGCCTGCGGTGATTTGCACGGTGATGGTGGTGGGTGGGATGACGTCACGAACGGAATTTTTGCGGGCGCGGTCGATGCCTGAATGCGGCAGCAGGAAAAGCAGATCCTTCGGGCGTTCGACATTCAGCGCGACAAATGCTGTGGCGGTTTTGGGGCCGACACCGTCGAGCGTCTCTAAGCTTGCGAACAGGGGAAATAGCGGCTCGGGGCGGCTCATGTGGCACCGATCAGGGCAAGCCACGCGTCTTCGTCAATAATGGCCACGCCAAGCGCCTCGGCGGCTTTGGCTTTGGACCCGGCCCCCGGCCCGGCGATGACAAGGTCAGTTTTGGCGGAAACGGAGCCTGCGACCTTTGCCCCAAGCGCTTCGGCGCGGGATTTGGCTTCGGCGCGGGACATTTTTTCCAAGGTGCCGGTGAATACAAGGGTTTTTCCAGCAACGGGGCTGTCTGAGGGCGCGTTTTGGACGGCGTCTTGCACGGACAATTGGGCTGCCAACGCGTCAATCGCCGCGCGCTCTGCCGGGTGATGGAAGGCGGTGACAAGCGATGCAGCCAGCACGTCGCCGACGCCGTCGATGGCGGTAAGATCGCGCCATTCGGGGCCAGAGCCGATTTCGGCGGCGGTCATCGCGGCCTCAAACGTGGCCCAACTGGTGTAGTGATTGGCAAGCAAACTGGCGGAACTGTCGCCGACATGGCGGATGCCGAGGGCGAAGATCAGGCGGTTCAGCGGGATTTGGCGTTTGTCTTCTATCGCCGCGACCAGATTGGTGACGGATTTTTCACCCCAGCCATCGCGATTTTTCAGCTTTCGCAAGGGTTGGGCAGTATCGCGGGCGGCAAGCGTGAAGATATCGGCGGGGGTTTTGATCGGCAGATCGGAATCGTTAAAAAACGCCTCAATCTGTTTGGCACCCAGACCTTCGATATCGAAGGCACCGCGCGCGACGAAGTGTTTCAGCCGTTCCACCGCCTGCGCAGGGCAGATCAGGCCACCCGTGCAGCGGCGCACGGCATCGCCAGGTTCGCGGATGGCAGGCGATCCGCAATCGGGGCAAAGATCGGGGAATTGATACGGCGTTGAGGTGGCGGGGCGCTGTGCCAGATCGACATCGGCGATTTTGGGGATCACATCGCCCGCGCGGTAGACCTGCACCCAATCGCCCACGCGGATATCGCGGCCTTGGCGGATGGGATTGCCGCGCGAATCGCGGCCCTGAATGTAATCTTCGTTGTGGAGCGTTGCGTTGGACACCACGACGCCGCCGACGGTGACGGGTTTCAGCCGCGCCACGGGGGAAAGGGCACCGGTGCGGCCAACTTGGATATCTATGGATTCCAGCCGGGTCCAGGCAAGTTCGGCGGGAAATTTGTGCGCGATGGCCCAGCGGGGGGTGCTGGAGCGAAAGCCCAGGCGGGATTGCAGGGCCAAATCATCGACTTTGTAAACCACGCCGTCGATATCGTAGCCAAGGGTGGCGCGTTGTGCCTCAATGGCGCGGTATTGGGCCAGCATGGCATCGGGGCCATTGCAGAGGGTGGTTAGGGGGTTGGTCTGAAAGCCTAAATCGTGCAGGCGGGCGATGGCACCGGATTGGGTTTTGGCGAGAGGGTCTGACAGGGCACCCCATGCATAGGCGAAAAAGCGCAGCGGGCGGGAGGCGGTGATGGATGCATCCAGCTGGCGCAGAGATCCGGCGGCGGCGTTGCGCGGGTTGGCGAAAGTTTTGTCAGCTTTGGCTGCATTACGGGCGTTCAGCGCGGCAAAATCGGCGTGGGACATGTAAACCTCGCCGCGGATGTCCATCAAGGCGGGGATGTTGTCGCCCTGCAACCGCTGCGGGATATCGGCAATGGTGCGGGCGTTATCGGTGACGTTTTCGCCGGTTTCGCCATCGCCCCGCGTGGCCGGTTGGGTCAGGCGGCCATTCACATAGCGCAGACTGAGTGACAAGCCGTCGATCTTTGGTTCTGCTGTGTAGGAAACTGCGCTTGAAAGGCCCAGAAACTTGCGAACGCGGTCATCAAAATCGGTGATATCGGCGGCATCGAAAGCGTTTTCCAGACTTAGCATCCGCACATCGTGCTTGATCTTGCCAAAGCCATCAGACGGGGCGGCACCCACCTGATCTGACGGGCTATCGGCGCGTTTCAGGCTGGGAAACCGCGCCTCGATAGCGGCATTTCGGTGCTTCATGGCATCAAAATCGGCATCGGTTAAATCGGGCGCATCATTGCCGTGATAGGCGCGGTTGGCGTCAGTGATCAACGAGGCCAAGCGCGCAAGGTCTTCGCGCGCCTGAGCAAGTGTCAAATTCTCAACTGCTGTCTCGCTGATCATCCGCGCATCCCCTAGATGTGACTAAGGTTTAGGCGGCGCGTTCGGCAAGGTCCAGTAGCCGTTCGTCAGGCAGAAGCGGCAAAACGGCGCTGTGCTTCGATTGGCATGGGTTCGCGCAGCACATAGCCCCGGCCCCAGACGGTTTCGATGTAGTTCACACCGCCCGTGGCTTCGGCAAGTTTCTTGCGCAATTTGCAGATGAACACATCAATGATCTTCAATTCCGGCTCGTCCATGCCGCCGTAAAGATGATTAAGGAACATCTCTTTGGTCAGAGTAGTACCCTTGCGCAGGGAAAGCAGTTCGAACATCTGGTATTCTTTGCCCGTCAGATGCACCGTCTTGCCATCAACATCGACAGTTTTCGCATCAAGGTTCACGTTCACAGTGCCAGTCTTGATCACAGATTGCGCGTGGCCTTTGGACCGGCGAATGATGGCGTGAATGCGGGCCACCAGTTCTTCGCGGTGGAAGGGTTTGGTCATGTAATCATCGGCCCCAAAGCCAAAGCCTTTAAGCTTGCTATCGGTATCATCGGACCCCGAAAGGATGAGGATCGGGGTATCAACCTTGGCAAGACGAAGTTGGCGTAAAACTTCATGCCCGCTCATATCCGGCAGGTTCAGGTCCAGCAAAATAAGATCATAGTCATAAAGTTTTGCCAGATCGACGCCATCTTCGCCAAGATCGGTGCAATAGACATTCAAATTCGCATGGGTCAGCATCAGTTCGATGCTGCGCGAGGTGGTTGGATCATCTTCGACAAGTAAAATACGCATTTGGGGTCATTTCTCCGCTTCGGCTGCTGTTCATTAACGATACTCTGGGGGTGCAATGGTTAACCGCGCGTTACCGATGAATAAGAACAGCCAAAAACAACTTAAAGTTGTCTATATTTCTGCAAAGTTGTGACTTTCAGCGCTTTGTCGCCATGAATTTCGACCGCAGCCCGCCAAAGCGCAAATTCTTCGTCAGACAGACTGTAGCGTTCAAGTGCGTCCGCCTCTGATATAAGGCCATAAATCACCGCTTTTACGACAATCGCCTTGCGGCTGGCGACCCAGCGGCGGGTTTCAGCGGGCGGTAAATCGGCGCGGCTTAGCACGGTGCCATCGGGCAAAGTGATCTGGCGTGGGCCGTCAACGCGTTTAAGATACATCAGAATGCTCCTTATCTTTGGGACACCCTGACGCATCAGGCTTAATCAGAGGTAAAACTGAGGGCTTGAGAATGCAGTGCATTTTCATATATTCCGGTGCAAATGTGCCTACCTGCAGGCGCGCCCGTGAAAGCCCCGTCAGATGCCGCTTGATCAACCGCTAAATTCGCTTGGATTTGCCAAGGCCCCGCAAGACACGCGGGTCGTTGTGGCTATGTCTGGCGGGGTGGACAGTTCGGTTGTGGCGGCCCAGTTGGCGGAAGAAGGCTATGACGTGGTCGGGGTTACCTTGCAGCTGTATGACCATGGGGCAGCGCTAGCGAAAAAGGGGGCGTGTTGCGCGGGTCGGGATATTCATGATGCGCGGCGGGTGGCCGAAACCATGGGCTTTGCGCATTATGTGTTGGATTACGAAAATGCCTTTCGCGATGCGGTGATTGAGGAATTTGCCGATGCCTATCTGGCGGGGTCCACCCCGGTGCCGTGCATTCGGTGCAATGAACGGGTGAAGTTCAAGGATTTGCTGGCCACGGCAAAGGATCTGGACGCCGACTGCATGGCAACCGGGCATTACATTCAGCGCAAGATGGGCGCGCATGGCCCCGAATTGCATTCGGCGGCGGATGCGGCGCGCGATCAAAGCTATTTTCTGTTTTCCACCACGGCGGAGCAATTGGCCTATCTTCGGTTTCCGCTGGGCCATTTGCAATCCAAAGCGGAAACGCGGGCATTGGCGGTTCGCTATGGCCTGCCCGTGGCTGACAAGCCGGATAGCATGGACATCTGTTTCGTGCCGAATGGCAACTATGCCGCCGTCATCGAAAAGCTGCGCCCCGGGTCTGCGGACCCTGGTGAAATTGTCGACTTGGAGGGTGCGGTTGTAGGGCGGCACAATGGGATTATTCATTACACCATTGGCCAGCGGCGTGGGCTTGGCATTGGTGGCTTGGGCGACCCGGTGTATGTGGTGGCGCTTGATCCGGTGTTGAAGCGGGTCATCATCGGCCCACGCGAAGCGCTATCGACCCGACGTGTGCCGTTGCGTGAAATCAACTGGCTGGGCGATACCGCGTTTGATAGCCGCGCAGAATGGCATGTGTCGGTTAAAATCCGCTCCACCCGCCCACCACGCCCTGCCGTGTTACGGCCGATTTCGGCGACCGAGGCCGAAGTGGAATTGCTGTCGCCCGAAGATGGCGTGTCACCGGGGCAGGCTTGTGTGTTTTACGGCGATGACAATGCCCGCGTTCTGGGCGGTGGCTGGATCTGGAAAGGCCACTAAGCGGCTTCTTTTTCGCTTAAATACTCATTCTGTGCTTGGGGTTAGTGCAGCAAGCAGTATGGTGAATATTCAGACCAAGAAAAAGCCGTCAAAGTACGGACAGGACCGACCGTGCCGCGCGTAGGCCCGGGGCCTCAGCGCCCTGCCCTAGCAGGTGCATCGTTCTTTGCATCGCATCCATTTGATTACTGTCATTTTCCAGCAGCCGTATCACGGCAGGGGTAATCAGATCGGCCAAGCACCGTTCGCCCAGGAATTCGGGTACCGTGCGGGTTTTCGTGACAAGATTTACCAATGTCACAGTGTCGATCAGCGCCATTTTGCGCATCAGCCAATATGTCAGGCGGTTCAGGTCATAGGCGATCACCATCGGGCAGCTTTGTGCGGCGAGTTCCAGTGATACTGTGCCTGAGGCGGCGAGGGCGACATCGGCAGCGGTGAAAGCGGCGGCGCGTTCGGTTGGGCTGGGGGAGTGCAGATAGACCGGGCTGCCGGGCCAGTCCTGCGTCAAATCGTGGATCAAGGCTGATCGGCTTTGCAGGGTCTGGATCAGGATACGGGCGGTGGGATGCTTGGCGATGACGCCACGCACCACTTCGCCAAAACGGGGGGCAAGGCGGGTAATCTCGCCTTTGCGCGAACCCGGCAGGACGGCGATCAGCGGCACGTCGGGGGCGATGCCGTGGATGGCGCGGAAGGCTGCTCCGTCAGCGCGGGTTGCCACGGGTTCCGCCACCACAGGATGGCCGACGAAATCGCAGGTCATGCCAGCGGCGATCATATAGGGCGGCTCAAACGGCAGCAGGGCCATCACATGGTCGATCATTTTTGCCATTTTGGCAGCACGGCCGGGGCGCCATGCCCAGACCGACGGGGCAACATAGTGAATGGTGCGCAGGGTTGGCCGCGCCTGTTTCACGATTTTTGCGACCCGAAGGGAAAAATCGGGGCTGTCGATGGTGATCATCGCGGCGGGTGCACAGGCAAGGGCGGCGGCGGCTGCTTCGGCAATCCGGCGCTTCAGGGCAAAGTATCTCGGCAGCACCTCGGCGATGCCCATAATGGACAACTCGTCCAACGGAAACAGGCTGGTCATGCCTTCGGCCTGCATCAAGGGGCCGCCGATACCGGCAAACTTAACATCAGGGGCAAGTGATTTCAGCCCTTTCATCAAGGCCGCACCCAAGCGGTCGCCCGAAGGTTCGCCCGCAATGAGGAACAGTTTCACGGCCGCGCCCAAAGGAACAAGCCTGCGTCGTTGGCACAGCCGATCATGGCAGGCAAATCAAGGCAGATCACACCGCCTGCTTCCCACGCGATGCCGGCAAGGCCAGCGGCGGCAGCGCGTTGCACGGTTTGCACGCCAAGTGTCGGCAAGTCTATGCGGCGGTCTTGACCGGGTTTAGGGGCTTTGTAAAATACCCCTTTGCCGCGGGCGGGATCAGGGCGAAGATTGGCGGCCAGTTGGGACACGCTGTGCAGCATGGCATCACTGCCAGCCAAAACCTCGACCGCCAGACACAACCCCTGTTGAACAACTGCCCCCTGACCTACGTCAACCGGACCCAGGGCCGCCACAATCGCCGCCGCGCGACAGGCGTCGCGGTCGTCGATCGCAGATATCTGCCCTGCCAACATCCCCGGTCCCGGCACAAGTGCTGGGGCAATATCGGCTACCCCGCTTACGGCAAGGCTCGCCTCTTCAAATATTCCAATGATGGCGCGCAGGGTGGCATCATCCCCGGCCTGAAACGCGGCCATAATACGCGGCAGGATTTGCGCCGACTGGGGGTCCATCAAGGATGGGTCCAGCCGTGGGCGCTGCACAGCCCCGGCAAAGACCACCCGGGTGACACCCTGATCAACCAGCCAATCCAGAAATATCGCAAGCCGTTCGATGCGAAACATCTGGTCAACAGCCAGGCCGTCGGGTGGAAAACCATCCAAGGCGCAGATCAAAGGGGCCTGATCCATGGCGGCAATCAATGCGGTTGGTAACGCGCCGCGACCGGCAATTAGGGCGGTTCGTGTCATTTCGGCGTAAGAAAGGAACGGTCAGACGCGGCAAGGATGAAATCCGTCATCTCTCGTACATAGGCGCTGTCGGTTTCTTCGGATAAACGGCGGGTACGATCAAGAAACGTGCCTTCCCCTTGCGCCAGCATTTGGTAGGCCGCGCGCATGGCGGTGATATCGGCACGTTCCACCCCACGGCGTTTCAAGCCCACCAGATTCAACCCGTCCAATTCACCGCGCGGGCCTTGCACAAGGCCGAAGGGCACCACGTCATTGGTCACCATTGTCACAGCACCTATGATGGCACCGCGACCGATGCGCACGTATTGATGGATGCCCGACAAACCGCCGATGATCACATCATCCCCAATCACGCAATGCCCGGCGATGGCAACCTGATTGGCAAGGATCACCCGATCCCCCAGCACAGCATCGTGGCCAACATGCGCGCCGGTCATTAACAGGCAATCGTCGCCGATGCGTGTCACACCGCCGCCGCCCGTGGTGCCCGTATTCAGCGTGGCCCCTTCGCGAATGCGGCAACGTGTGCCCACAATCAGCCGGGTGCGTTCACCCTTAAACTTCAGATCTTGGGGAATCTCACCAACGGTTGCGAACGGAAAAATTACCGTTTCGGCACCGATGTCCGTCCAACCTGTAACGACGGCATGACTTTTGACGATAACCCCGTCACCAAGTGTAACTTCGGCCCCAATAAGCGAAAAAGGCCCGACTTCGGCCCCTGCCCCAATAACCGCGCCCGGTTCGATATGCGCACTGGGGTGAATGCGGGCGTCATGCGAAATGGTCATGGCGGTCAAGCTTTTGGCAGATCGAACATGGCGGAAAAGGTGGCTTCGCAGGCAAGTTCTGTGCCTACCATAGCGCGACCTTCAAACTTCCAGACCCGGCCACCGCCGCGAAGGGCGGTTACATGCAATTCCAGCACGTCGCCGGGCACCACTTTGCGCCGAAACTTGACGCCATCAACCCCCATGAAGAAAACCTTTGCCCCTTTATCAACCAGATCCATCGACAGACCAACCAGTATGCCAGAAGTCTGGGCCATCGCCTCGATGATCATCACGCCGGGGAAAATCGGCATGCCGGGAAAATGGCCCTGAAACTGCGGCTCGTTGTAAGTGACGTTTTTGATGCCAACGCAGGACTTATGCAAAACAACGTCACAGACCTTGTCAATCAACA
>JACMNW010000481.1 GCA_014378345.1 Pseudorhodobacter sp.
ACGCGCTTGCCTATGACATCATCGGGGTGGTGGAAGGGTCAAAGCCCGCGCTGGCCGATCATGCCACAGACGATGCGGCATTCACCGCCATGATCAAACAGATCCTGAAGGACCTGGTTCACACGCTGTCGGAGGTTTCCAAGTCGATCATCCAGTGGTTCGCGCACTTCCTGGTCGAGCCAAAGACTGAATGGGACTTCGAGACCAAGCACGCCTATTACACCCACATGGAACAGCAAGACCTGCGCACGCTGCAGGGGGAAAAGGTGAAGAGTTACGAAGAGTTACGAAGAGTTGCAAATCGCCAACTGGCTCTATGAAAACGGTGTCGAGTCCGAATATGAACCCGCCTACGAGCACAAGGTTTCAGAAAACGAGCGCCGGGACTAAAAGCCAGATTTCCGCCTGACCGAAGGCGGCGTCTATGTCGAGCATTTCGGGTTCGGCGCAAGAAAATGGCTGACGGCAGCGAACAGCTGTTTACCGCACCATTTGGGCGTTGTTGCAGAACTCTGGCCGTCGAGGATTCACATTGTGAATCCATGCGGTAAGACGGGGTGCATGAGCAAACCATCGCCTGCCCGCTACCGCACCACGAACTGGTCCGGCTACACCGCTTCGCTTCGCAAGCGGGTCGCTTCTGGTCTGGCTGGACAAGAACATGACCTGGCTCGCACCGCACGACGGCCGCTCCTGTCGCCCTGCGGTGTTCTTGGATGCGGCGATCCAGGTCTGTCTGACCATCAAGGTTTTGTTCAAACTGCCGCTTCGGCAAACGACCGGGATGGCGGCCAGCCTGCTGAAACTGGCGAACCAGGCCCTGGGCTGTGCCGGACTATACGACCCTGTGCCGATGGCAGAAGACGCTCGCCGTCCATATCCCTTACCGGCGCGCCGATGGTCCATTGAACCTGCCCGTGGACAACACCGGGATCAAGTTCTTGGGCGACGGCGAATGGCAGGTGCGCAAGCACGGCGTGCAAAGCCGCCGTCAATCATTGCCCTCTCACGGTTTGCTTGCAAACCGTGAGAGGGCGCGCAAGGTGCACCTGGCCATGGACACGGCCACGCCTGACATCCGCGCGGTGAAATTCACCCCCAGCAGCGATGGCGACAGTCCGGTCTTGCCAGAGTTGCTCGATCAGATTTTCGAGGGCGAAGCGATCGGCACCGTGACCGCCCCGGCAACGGATGGGGCCTATGACACGCGCCGCTGCCACACGTCGATCATCGACCGGCAGGCTACGCCGATCATCCCGATCCGCAAAAACGGGCGACCTTGGAAAGAGGACTGCCCAGCCGCAGTCGCCCGAAGCGAAACCCTCCGCGCCACCCGGCACTACGGACGGGCGTTCTGGAAGCACTGGACGGGATATCATGCCCGCAGCCAGATCGAGGCAAAGATGCGCTGCTTGAAAGCCTTCGCAGAACGCATCGCTGCAAGAGACCCCGACAGCCAGACCGCCGAAATCCAGATCCCCGTCGCACTGATGCACCGCTTCTCGGCCCTCGGAACGGCCGACATCATTCGCATGGCCGGAACCTCGAAGGGAAAGGGGCCATCATGCCTCACGCGTGAGTTACGCAACAACGCCAACGTACTGCGTCAAGTTCGCACAATGATGACCTAGGGCCTGTTGACGTTTGAAGATTCCCAAATCGGTCGCTGAGTGATTCAAGTTTGGCAAATGGGAGGCCACCTTGATCCGCACCGTACTGACTGACGCCCAATGGGCCATCATCGCCCCGCATTGCCTTGGCTGGGAGAGCGATCCCGGGCGAACCGGCCCCGATCCCCGGCTTTTTGTGGAGGCCGTGCTGGGGATTGCTCGCACGGGCTGCCCGTGGCGCAACCTGCCGGACGATTTTGGGAAGTGCAACACCGTGTTCAAACGGTTTCGCTGCTGGGTGAAGGCGGATGCATTCTACCGTATGTTTAGGGCGTTGGCCGAAAAT
>JACMNW010000050.1 GCA_014378345.1 Pseudorhodobacter sp.
AGCCCACCCCTTTTGCCAGCAGCGCGTCAGCGGCGGCTTCGGCCTCGGGGATGGATGTGACGGGCAGGCCGGTCAGCGCTTCGGCTTCAGTCTCATTCGGGGTGATGTAGTCGCACAGGGCAAGAATTTCGTCGGAGAGGTGTGCGGCAGGGGCCGGGTTCAGGATGGTGGTGACCCCTGCGGCGCGGGCGATTTTCAACGCGTGGTGGGCGGCGGGGATCGGCTGTTCCAGTTGGGTGACGAAAATGGCAGCGGATTCGATCAAGGCTTTGTTGGCATCGACATCAGCGGTGGACACGCGGCCCGCGGCTCCGGGGGAGACGATGATGGCGTTGTTGCCGGTGGCGTCTTCGATGAAGATATAGGCGGCCCCGGTGTAGCTGTCTGGGTCTACAGTGATTTCTGGGTGGACGCCGGCCTTTTTCCATGTGGCTTGGGCAATTTCGGCGAAAGCATCGTCGCCCAGACGGGTGATGAAATGGGTTTTACCGCCTGCCATGGCTGCGGCGACGGCCTGGTTGGACCCCTTGCCACCGGGGCCGAGGACGAAGGATTTGCCAAGGATTGTTTCACCCATTTTAGGTTGCCGTTCGGCGCGGTACGCGGTGTCGGCGACGAAGATGCCAAGGATGACGATTGGTTTCATGTCGTTGCGTCCGGCGCGATGACGCCTTTGCGGAAGATGAAGCAGCCGTAGAAACGACGTTCGCCGGTCTGGATCACGGCATAGGCCTGACGGGCGCGGTCGTAAAACTCAAACCGTTCAATGCTGATCATCGGGCGGGGGCGGCCTTCGGCGGCGTCGATGGCCAGTTGTACTTCGGCCTGCACGGGTTCTATGCGGGTGGGATCGCCCACCACCTCCATCCGGCCTGCGAAATCATCAACGAAGGTATCCAGCGGGAAAACCGAAAGCACGGCCTCTGCTGCCTGCGCGCAGGTCAGGTTTTCCATGCGGAGTAAGCTGCCGAGCACGGTTTCACGCGCGATGCTGTCGGCGGGAAAGTTTGTGTCGGAGATCACCAGCGTATCGCCATGCCCCATGGCGCGCAGGGCGTAAAGCACGTCGGCGTTCAGGCGGTTATCGAGGCCTTTCAGCATGGGATACTCCGGTTCAATTCGGGAAATTTTCGCGCAGGGCGGCGGCAAGTGCAAGCGCAAGTGTGGCGTGTGCTGCGGGTTCGTAGTGAATGCCATCTATCGGTGACACGGCGATATGCGCGCCTGCATCAAGGAAGGCCACATTGGCGCGGGTGGCGGCGGATGCGATGGCAAGGCCAAGCAAGTGCGATTTGGCAGCGCCGCCTTCGAACATTTCCGCAAGGCACCCGGTTTCCAGGATGGGCGGCGGCGACACCAGCAGGATGCCGGGGTTCTGGCCGCCCGGCCCGCAGGCAAAGGCGCGGATGACGCGGATCAACCGCTCCAGCGACAGGGCAATGTCGGTGGGATTGACCGAAAACCGGCCCTTCAGATCATTGGTGCCCAGCATCAGGATCACCACATCAATCGGCTGGTGCGATTCCAACAGCGACGGCAGCACGGTGATGCCATTGCGGTGCGCGCCTTCAATCGGGTCATCATGCACGGTGGTGCGGCCGGGATGGCCTTCTTCGATCACGTGCCAACCCTCGCCCAGATGCCCGGCCAGCAGCGTGGGCCAGCGGAGGCTGCGGTCGTATCTGGCGGACGGCGCATCAAGCGCGGTGGCGGGCGGGGTGCCATGCGTGTTGCTATCGCCAAAACACAGAACGGTGCGGGTCATCAGATACGGTCTCCGGTGGCGGCGTCGAAAAGGTGAACAAGCCGGGGCTGCGGGGCAAGATGGACCGTATCGCCAACCTTGAATGCGTGGCGATCGCGGAAAACGGCGACCACATCCTGCGTGTCTGCGCGCAGCACGACATGGGTTTCGGACCCGGTGGGCTCAATCACCGCGATTTTGGCGGCAATGCCGGTATCGCCAAGATCAAGATGTTCGGGGCGGATGCCGAAGATAACTTTGTGGCCATCGGCAAGGTCCGGCCTGCCCGCGATGGAATGGGCAATGCCTGCCACGTCAACCACCGGACCATCTGCGGTATGACGCACAAGGCCGGCCATCAGGTTCATCGAGGGCGAGCCGATAAAGCCTGCGACAAAGGTATTGGCGGGGCGGTCGTAAAGATCCAGCGGCGCGCCGACCTGGGCGATATGACCATCGCGCATCACGACAATGCGGTCGGCCATGGTCATTGCCTCGATCTGGTCGTGCGTCACATAGACGGTGGTGGTGCCAAGCCGTTGATGCAGTTCGCGGATTTCGGACCGCATCTGCACGCGCAGTTTGGCATCGAGATTGGACAGCGGTTCGTCGAACAGAAACACCGCCGGATCACGCACAATGGCACGGCCCATGGCGACGCGCTGGCGCTGGCCGCCCGAAAGCTCGCGCGGATAGCGGGCGAGGTAAGGTGTCAGGCCCAGAATTTCGGCGGCACGGTTGACGCGGGTTTGCACCTCGGCCTTGTTCATCCGCGCCATTTTAAGGGCAAACCCCATGTTGGCGGCCACGGTTTTATGCGGATAAAGCGCGTAGTTCTGGAACACCATGGCGATGTTACGTTCCGCTGGCGGCAGGTTGTTGACCACGCGGTCGCCAATGCTGATGGTGCCGGACGTGATGCCTTCCAGCCCCGCGATCATGCGCAAAAGCGTCGATTTCCCGCAGCCCGAAGGTCCGACGAGAACCACAAACTGGCCATCCGCGATATCGACATTCACCCCGTGCACCACCTGTTGCGCCCCGTAGGATTTGCGCAAATCGCGGATGTGAACTTCGGCCATGCTACCCCCAGACGCAGTTTGGTCACCGTCGCGGTGCTGGCCAGACGGCCCCTGTTTTGCAAAGTCGTAACGCAGCAAAAAGCCCGTGTCCATCATCTAAGCATACTAACATGTTAGATGCTTGACTTGATGATGCAAGGCTGAGAAGCTTTGTCGCATCTGGCATGGGCCGGACCCGGATGAGGGGAACGGTGCGGCAGAAAAGCCCGCCTCTACGCCGGACCGCTGGCATTGGCGGTGCATCAAAGGGAGGTCATTGATGAAAACGGAACTTTATAATCAGGTCGTGCGGGCGGGTTTGACCCGCAGGCGATTGCTGCAGGGTGTGGCGTCTGTTGGTGGTGCAGCGGCATTGGGCAGCGTGGGCTTGCACCCGGCTTTTGCACAAGACAATCTGCGCGCCCAAATCTTGCAAATTCCCGGCGTTGGAAAAGGGTCGCCTACTGATGCCGATTGGCAAAAAGTTGGTGAGATGTGCCTAGGCTCCACTAAGGCCAGCGTGGCTGAGGGTGAATTTGCAGGCGTGGAGCTGACGTTCTTTGGCATTAACAACAACGGTCAGCACAACCTTCTCTTTCGTGCCATGCTGAAAGGATGGGAAGACTACACAGGTGCCAAGATCAGCTGGATCGACCTTGCGCAGGCCGATTATAATCCGCGCCTGCAACAGGCCATCGCCACCGGCACAATAGACTTTGATGTGCTTGCAATGGGCGCACCACTCGAGGGTGATACTGCTGGACGCGGGCTACTCGATCCAATGCCTGACTGGGTAGCAGAGCAAATTGATATGGATGACTACGTCAATTACCTTAAGGCCCCGGTGGGAACCTGGGACGGCAAAACATACCGTATATCGATCGATGGTGACTGTCACACCCTGTCTTATCGCAAGGATTACTTTACCGATCCTGCAATAACGGCTGCCACCGGGATGACGGAAGTTCCAAAGACATGGACTCAAGTTAACGAGTTCTCGAAAAAAGTCCTGGGACAAACGGATCCATTGACTGGGCAGCCTGCATACGGTTTCCTTGATCCGTTGAAGTATTCTTGGGGCGGTTTTGGGTTCTACTTTTTGAGTGACCGGGCCGCATCTTACGCCAAGCATCCAGATGACCCTGCATGGCTGTTCGACCCCGAGACAATGAAGGCGCGTGTTAACAATCCGGGCTGGGTTCGCGCCATTCAGGAAGTGCTCGATCTTGTACAAGCAAATGCCTATCCGCCTGATCAGATAAACGTTGACCCGAATGGCACGGCATTTTCACAGTTCCTTGCCGGAACAGGTGCCATGGTAACTTGGTGGGGCGATGTCGGGAGCAATGCGAGAACGTCCGATACATCAGTCGTGGGCGAACTTGTCGGCTTTTCTATCAACCCGGCGGGAGACGCAGTGTGGAATTCCAAGACGTCTGCTTGGGAAGAAACCATTAATGAGGCACCGAATAACGCTTACATCGGTTGGGGATTGTACGCTACCAACCGCGTTTCTGCTGATGAAAAGAAACGTAAGGCCGCTTGGTCTGCGTTGGCGCATCTCGGTGGAAAAGATATTTCTTTGTGGATGGCGGCATATCCTTCCGGCTTTCAACCCTATCGCAACAGCCAGTTTGACTTTGCTGAGTATGAAGCGGCGGGCTACGACCGTGCCTTCTTGGAAGACTACCTCGGCTCCAATGCGGACAGTTACAATCATCCAAACGCAGCGGTTGAACCGCGGATCCCGGGTATCTTCCAGTATTACTCGATTGCCGAAGACGAGCTAATGAAAGGTATGGCAGGCACGTACAAATCAGCGCAGGAAACTGCTGATGCGATTGCTGCCGCTTGGGAGAAGATCACAGATCAGATCGGGCGTGACAGCCAGATAGCACTTTATAAAGCGTCGCTGGGGATGTGACATCAACGGGGTCGGCGGCGCAGGCTGCCGACCTTTCTTTATTTGGGGCGGATGGTTTTGGCTAAAGACGGCGACCTTTTGCATATCGTGACGAATGA
>JACMNW010000008.1 GCA_014378345.1 Pseudorhodobacter sp.
CGAGCAGGCCAGATTGCCACTGCGCGGATGCTGGATTTGCTATCAACCTTGGGCGAGGGTGATTTTGTGTTGGCGCTGATTTCCGGCGGGGCGTCGGCGCTGCTGGTCGCCCCCTGCGATGGCGTCAGTTTGGCCGAAAAACAGGCGGTCAACACCGCCCTTCTGGCCTCCGGTGCGCCGATTGATAAGATGAACACGGTGCGCAAACATCTTAGCCGCGTAAAGGGGGGTCAGTTGGCTGCCGCCGCCTACCCTGCCCGTATGCTGGCGCTGATGATATCTGACGTGCCGGGCGATGATCCGGCCTTCATCGGGTCCGGCCCCACTGTGGGCGAGCTCACGACGCCAACTGATGCAATGGCCATCCTGAATCATTGGCAGGTGCCAGTGCCGCCATCAGTGCACCAAGCCCTTGCTCGTGGATCAACGGTAATCCCCCCCTCTGATCGCCGCCTGTCACGCCTCACCAACCACATCTTCGCCGCCCCCCTTCAATCGCTGACTGCCGCCGCCGATATGGCGCGTGCTGCGGGCTGCGATGTGCGCATGCTGGGCGACGCGCTGGAAGGCGAGGCGCGCGCAGTTGCTGTGCAGCAAGCAACCCAAGCGTTGCGCATAAAATCCGCGCTAAAGACTGGTGACGCCCCGGTTGTTTTGCTGTCAGGCGGCGAACTTACTGTCACCCGCCGCGGCGACGGTATTGGTGGCCCGAATGCCGAGTTTTGTCTGGCACTCGCAATCGCATTAAACGGCACTGGAGGTATTCATGCCCTTGCCTGCGATACCGACGGTGTTGACGGTGCGGCCGAGGTTGCAGGCGCAGTCGTTACACCAGCCACGCTTAACGTTGCTTCCAACGCAAAGCTTGATGCAAAAGACTGTCTCGCCAGAAATGACGCGCATAGTTTTTTCAAAGCAATCAAAGCGCAAGTCATAACCGGGCCAACCCTAACCAACGTGAACGACTTTCGCGCCATTTTGATCCAGCCCTAAGCAAACAAAGTGGGCCGCAAAACCTGCGGCCCCTTTTGTGGCCAGCGAAACCAGCAGCCGTCCACCTGAACGGGCGTGATTCTGTGGAAATCTGCCTCAGCCCCTGTTCGAAAGCGCCTGCTAATCCCGCCACAAGCATTGGGCAACCGGACCATGCTAACTGCCCGGACAGTCATCTCAACACATTACCGCACGGCAATGCGCGCGGTCCCCCCGCACGTAATACACGCGTTCCCGAAGCGGCCAAAATCCCCTACACTCCCCTGTATCATGCCCACCCTCTGCCGAGACTGCCTTTCCCTGATCGATCTTACCCCCAGCCGGTGCCCCAGCTGTCGGGGCCCGCGACTGCTGACCCACCCCGAACTGACAGGGCTTTCCATCGCCCACATGGATTGCGACGCCTTCTACGCGAGCGTAGAGAAACGCGATAACCCCAGCCTGCGCGACCTGCCCGTCATCGTCGGTGGCGGCACACGGGGCGTCGTTTCCACCTGTTGCTACATCGCCCGGATTTCCGGCGTCCGTTCCGCCATGCCGATGTTTCAGGCGCTGAAGCTTTGCCCGCAAGCCGTGGTCGTAAAACCCCGCTTTCCCGCCTACGTAGAGGCGTCCCGCGCGATCCGGGCAATGATGGAACGCCTGACCCCCGCCATTGAACCGCTAAGCCTGGATGAGGCTTTCCTCGACCTGACAGGAACCGAACGCCTGCACGGTGCAGCCCCGGCCATCCTTCTGGCCCGCCTTGTCCGCGATATGGAGACAGAGCTTGGATTGACCGGGTCGGTAGGCCTGTCCCACAACAAATTTCTCGCCAAAATCGCGTCGGACCTTGATAAACCGCGCGGTTTTTCGATCATCGGTCGCGCGGAGACTGAGGCTTTCCTGCACCCCAAACCTGTCCGCATCATCTGGGGGGTTGGCACTGCCACCCAAGCGGCGCTGGATAAAGCTGGCATCCGCACCATCAGTGATCTGAAACGCTGGGAGCGCGCCGATCTGACCGCTCGTTTTGGCCATATGGGCGACCGGCTTTGGCATCTGGCCCGGGGGTTGGATACGCGGCGGGTGAACCGGGATGAACGGTTGAAATCAGTATCGAAGGAGACCACGTTTGATGAGGATACCGGCGATCCAGATATCCTTGATGGCCATATCTGGCGGCTGGCAGAACAGGTTGCAGACCGCGCCAAGGCCAAAGATTTGGCGGGGCGCACCGTCACGCTGAAACTGAAGCGCGCTGACTTCACG
>JACMNW010000051.1 GCA_014378345.1 Pseudorhodobacter sp.
ACCAGCCACGCGGCAGTAATTGCACGCGGACTGGGATTGCCCTGCGTCGTTGGCGCATCTGACATGCGGCTTGACGGGCGCGAGAAACGGCTTGTGGCCAAGGATGGCCGGGTGTTCAACGAAGGCGATATCATCACGGTGGATGGCACAGCGGGCGAGGCGCTGTTTGGGACCACCGAAATGCTGCCGCCTGCGCTGGATGATCATTTCCGCAAATTGCTGTCCTGGGCCGATGATGTGCGCGATATTGGCGTGCGTGCCAATGCCGATACCCCGGCTGATGCGCAAACCGCGCGCAACTTTGCCGCACAGGGGATTGGCCTGTGCCGTACAGAACATATGTTCTTTGATGAAGACCGCTTGGTGGCGATGCGTGAGATGATCTTTGCCGATACGCCCAAAGATCGGGCTGCGTCATTGGCGCGCCTGCTGCCAATGCAACGTGATGATTTCGTGCAGTTGTTCGAGATTATGCAGGGCCTGCCCGTGTGTATCCGCCTGTTCGACCCCCCCTTACATGAATTCCTGCCACATTCCCGCGAAGGTCTGCGCGAACTGGCCGAAGCGTTGGATCGGCCCCTGTCGGAGGTGACCCGGCGGGCCGAAGCATTGACGGAAGTAAACCCGATGTTGGGTATGCGCGGTGTGCGGTTGGGCGTTGTGTTGCCCGAAATTTATGACATGCAAGCGCTTGCAATCTTTGAGGCGACGGTTGAAATTGGCCGACGTGGCAACCCGGTGGTGCCCGAGATTATGATCCCGCTGGTATCAGCCAAACGCGAAGTGGAGCTGGTGAAAACCCGTATTGATGCGCTGGCCTCCTCTGTACGTACCAAAACCGGGGTCAGTTTTGACTACCGTTTGGGGGTTATGGTGGAGACACCGCGTGCGGCCTTGCGGGCGGGCGAAATTGCGCAGCATGCCTCTTTTCTGTCATTTGGCACCAACGATTTGACGCAGATGACCTACGGCCTCAGCCGCGATGATGCGGGGCGGTTTATGAACACTTATGTGCAGCAGGGCGTCTTCGCCGAAGACCCGTTCCACATTCTTGATGTCGATGGTGTGGGCGAACTTTTGCATATCGGGGCTGACCGGGGGCGCAAAACGCGGCCGGATTTAACCTTGTCAATTTGTGGGGAACATGGCGGCAACCCCGAATCAATCGCCTTTTGTCGCAGGGCCGGATTTGACTACGTGTCCTGTTCCCCCTACCGCGTCCCGCTGGCTAGGCTTGCGGCGGCACATCTGGCGCTAACTGACCCTATAGTTGAATAACACTTGTTTACATATACTTATGGGCATTAACTCATGTTTAACATTCACTTATGGGCGAGAAACCGCCGAAACCTAGCGTATTTATGTGCTAAATATGTCACTAGGGTGGACGCACGAAAGGATGCCCTTTAACCCCCGCCCCTGTTGCGCCGTGCCACGAGTATTGCGCGACTTTGTGAAAACAACCGGGACATGACGTCAATGAACTTGCGACAAATCTGGGCAGGCGCCATGGTGGCGCTATTGGCCCTGAGCGGAGCGGGTTTCGCCGAAGTGACGGTGAGCCAATCCAACGATCCAACGGCCAATTTGGCTGGGGCGATTTCCGCGATGCTGGGGGCTGAACACAGCACCGTGGCAGCATTACCTGACAAGCAACTTGCAAGCTTGGCCGCTGGGCCTGACGCTAAAGCGCGCAAGGGTAAAACGGCTGATCTGTCTTTGCTGCGCTATGACGCGGCTTGGCTGGCCAGCCAACCGGCGCCAAAAGGTGATGCGGAATGGCAGTGTTTGACCAAAGCACTGTATTTTGAGGCGCGGGGTGAAAGCCTGAAGGGCCAGTTTGCCGTTGCCGAGGTGATCTTGAACCGCACAGACAGCCCGCGCTTTCCCGGGTCCGTGTGCGGTGTCGTCAATCAGGCGGGCGGCGGCGGTTGCCAGTTTTCCTTTATCTGCGATGGTCACAAAGATGTAATGCGCGAGCGGGCGTCCATTGACCGTGCAGGCCGGATTGCCCGGGTGATGCTGGACGGTGCACCACGCGCTTTGACAGAGGGTGCGACCTACTTCCACTCAACAGGTGTACGACCGGGTTGGGCACACCGCTTTCCGCGCACAGCGGCGATCGGCGCGCATCTGTTTTATCGTCAGCCGTAAACCTTTTTCCTGACTGGACAACGCGATATCTGCCAGACCGCCTTTCTGAATGCGCCTTGCATGTCGTGCCCCTTGCCTTGGTTGCCGCGTTCGGGCAAGGCGGGGGCGCGTTTTAGGTTAAGGTAGCGCAGACACTCGTAGTCTTGGGGCCTTTTTCATGACCAATGACATCCGCCTTGCGTTTGCCCACCCGATTGAGCGGGCAGAGGCAATGGCAAGCGCTGATCCGCGTGACCGTATCAGCCTGCGCAACCATGTGGTTGATGTTGATATCGGTGCTTTTCAGCAAGAACGCGGTCACCGTCAACGGGTACAGTTCAATGTTGTAGTCGAAGTCCGCCCGAACCCGGCCCCACTGGACGATGATGTTGACCGCATCCTGTCTTATGATCGCATCACCGAAGCGATCGCAACCGAACTGGCGGCTGAACGTCTTAACCTGTTGGAAACGCTGGCAGAGCGGGTGGCAGACCGTATCTTGGCTGAACCTCAGGCCATGCGTGCCTTTGTGCGGATCGAAAAGCTGGATATTGGCCCCTATGCGCTTGGCGTAGAAATCGTGCGTAGCCGGGCCGAAGTGGCATTGCCAGACATGGGGACCGATGCGGCGGCGGGTGAGCTGCGTCCTTTGGTGGTGTTTCTGAACAATGCGACGATTGCATCGCCTGATCTGGCGGCAAAGCTGGACGCGTGGCAAGCGGGCGGTTTGCCGGTGATCCTGACGGTCGGGCCGCTGGACGCGGGCCTGCCACAAACCGGGCACAAGCCAACGCAGCGCAGGATTGACCTGTTGGGCATGGAACAAAATGCCTGGGTACTGGCGGCGCGTGACCCGCGCTGCGTGGTTGTGGAAACCCGCACAGAAATTGATTGGGCGATGAAACATGGCCGGATGATTGTCTGGGCACCGTCTAAACTGGTGCTGGACGCAGTGGATGGCCCCGGTTCAAGTGATGCGATGGTGATGACACTATGGTTGGCTGAATCGCTTGCCGCGACCCGGTTGATCGTTCACGGCGATGTGACATTTCCGCCGGGAAGCCGCGTGCCAATGGTACGGGGTTGATATCGTCGGGCTTGCCAAAAGCAGATGCAAAGGCCTAATCCCCAAAGTATGACTTATATCCGACCGATTGCGATGACCGACGCCGCGCGCCCAGCGGGTGCTTTGACGCTGGCGGGTGGTTGGTGTTGGTTTGACCGGGTGGAGATTTTGCAGCGTGGGCGTAGCCCTTTGCTGGGTGATTTGTCCGATCTTACGGGGGATCAGCGTAAGGCGTTAAGCGATCCGCGTGCCGACTTTGGCGGGCTTGTCCTGAGCACGCCGCGCATCATGGGTATATTGAACGTAACACCTGACAGCTTTTCAGATGGTGGACGGTTTTTGGCCAAGGGTGCTGCGCTGGATCAGGCGAATGCGATAATCAGCGCGGCTGACATTCTGGATGTCGGAGGCGAAAGCACGCGGCCGGGTGCCGTGGATGTGGACAAAAAGCAGGAAATTGCGCGCACGGCCCCCGTCATTGCCGCGCTGCGGGCTGCGGGGAACACGTCCGTTGTATCGATTGATACCCGCAAGGCAGATGTGGCGGAGGCGGCGCTTTTGGCTGGGGCCTCTATCATCAATGATGTTGCCGCATTGCGCTATGATCCGGCAATGGCTGCTGTGGTGGCGGGCCACGGCGCACCAGTGATCTTGATGCATGCACAAGGTGCACCGTCAGATATGCAGAACGATCCCCGCTACGGAGATGTGGCGTTGGATGTGTATGATTTTCTGGCAGACCGGATTGGCTTTGCTGTGGCGGCTGGCATTGAGCGCGCACGCATTGCTATTGATCCGGGCATCGGGTTTGGCAAAACGCAGGCGCATAACCTGACGCTGATCCGGCAGATTTCGCTGTTTCACGGGCTTGGGTGCCCGATTTTGCTGGGGGCATCGCGCAAGCGCTTTATTGGGACCATTTCTGGCACAAAGGATGCCGGCGCGCGGATGCCGGGATCGCTGGCCGTGGCGCTTGCCGGGGTGTCGCAGGGCGTGCAGATTAGCCGCGTCCATGATGCGGCAGAAACACGGCAGGCTTTTGCTCTATGGTGCGCATTGAATGTAGGAGATATTGTATGACGAGAAAACTTTTTGGTACCGACGGCGTGCGTGGCCGCGCAAACACCTATCCGATGACTGCGGAGATGGCGCTGCGTCTTGGGGCGGCGGCTGGGCGTTATTTCAGGCGCGACAAATCTGCGGATCACCGGGTGGTGATTGGCAAAGATACCCGTTTGTCGGGCTATATGCTGGAAAACGCGCTGACCGCTGGTTTGACCAGCACAGGCATGAATGTGCTGCTGTTGGGGCCGATTCCGACACCGGCGGTGGGGTTTTTGACCCGGTCGATGCGGGCGGCTTTGGGTGTGATGATTTCCGCCAGCCATAATCCGCACCAGGACAATGGCATCAAGTTCTTTGGGCCGGATGGCTTTAAGCTGTCGGACGGTGCGGAGGCCGAGATTGAGGCAATGCTGGAGGGCGAAATTATACCCGCGCAGCCTGAAAACATTGGCCGGGCAAAGCGGATAGACGATGCCTTGGGGCGGTACGGCGAATATGCCAAAACAACGTTTCCGCCGGGGTTGCGTTTGGACGGCCTGAAGGTGGTGATAGATTGCGCGAATGGGGCGGCCTATAAATCTGCGCCGCAGGTGCTGTGGGAATTGGGGGCCGATGTTATTGCGGTGGGCGTGACCCCGGACGGCAAAAACATCAATGATCGGTGTGGCTCAACCCATACCGAAACGGCCGCTGAGGCTGTGGTGGCGCATGGGGCGCATGTGGGAATTTGTCTGGACGGTGATGCTGACCGCGTGATGATTTTGGACGGCGCAGGGCAGACGGCTGACGGCGACCAGATTATGGCGATGATGGCCGCGCGTTGGGCCGATGAGGGGCGACTGCAGGGCGGGGCTTTGGTGGCAACAGTGATGTCAAACCTTGGGCTGGAGCGGTTTCTGGAAGCGCGCGGCTTGCGGTTGGAACGAACAGCGGTTGGAGACAGATATGTGGTTGAACGGATGCGGGCGGGGGGGTTCAATCTGGGCGGCGAGCAATCGGGGCATATCGTGATGACGGATTACGCGACGACGGGGGACGGGTTGATTGCGGGGTTGCAGTTTCTGGCGGAAATGGCGCGGACAGGAAAACCGGCGTCTGATCTGACGCGCAGTTTTGAGACGGTGCCACAGATGTTGAAAAATGTGCGCTATGGGACGGGATCCGCCCCGTTGGAGGCGGCGTCGGTGAAGGCGATCATTGCGGCGGCTGAGGTCCGACTGAAGGGGAAGGGGCGGCTGTTGATCCGGAAAACGGGGACGGAACCGCTGGTTCGGGTGATGGCGGAATGTGAGGATGCGGGGTTGCTGGTCGAGGTGGTGGACGGTATTGTTGCGGCGGTTGAGGCGGCGGTGTAACGCGAGGAAACCGAAAAAGGCCGGCGGTTTCCCCCGGCCTTTTGGAATTCTAAATTGACGAAGATGGGTAAATTTCCCCTACTACTTTGGCTAGTTCCGGGCTTTATCGACCATCTTGCCTTTGGAAATCCACGGCATCATGTCGCGCAGCTTTTTGCCGACCAGTTCGATCTGATGCTCATCATTGGAACGACGCGATGCCTTGATTGTAGGCTGACCGACTGCGTTTTCCAACATGAAATCACGCACAAATTTGCCGGATTGAATGTCGGACAGCACCGCTTTCATGCGGGCCTTGGTTTCAACGTAGGGCAGGATGCGGGGCCCGGAGACGTACTGGCCGTATTCCGCGGTGTTAGAGATTGAGTAATCCATGTTGGCGATGCCGCCTTCGTAGATCAGATCAACGATCAGTTTGACCTCATGCAGGCATTCGAAATAGGCCATTTC
>JACMNW010000052.1 GCA_014378345.1 Pseudorhodobacter sp.
GCAAACGCGGAAACCGGCGGTGCGGTTGTCGGCAGGCCAGACGGCCTTGGTGGGGGCGAACATGCCGATGGTAAAGCGTTTATAGCTGTTGACATAAGGCGCCAGAAACACAGTCATGTCGCGGGCGTAAGCAAGTTGTCCCGCGATGTAGTGTTTCATCAAGGCAGACATTCCGTGTTCGTCGGCGTTATCCGCAAAGGCGGGCTTGCCGTCCAGCGACCACAACGATTGATGCACATGCGACGATGACCCCGCCTTACGGTGATCATATTTCGCCATGAACGTCACAGAACGGCCCTTGGTCCAAGCGATTTCCTTAATGCCGTTTTTGGTGATGGTGTGATTGTCGGCGGTATCGAGCGCATCGGAATAGCGGTAATTTACTTCTTCCTGGCCCGCATCCGCCTCACCTTTGGAGTTTTCGATGGGGATGCCAGCCGCATAAAGCTCGTTGCGAATGGCGCGCATCACGTCTTCTTCCTTGGTGGTCTGGAAGATGTGGTAATCCTCGTTATAGGCAGAGATCGGTTTCAAGTCTTTAAAATTGCTGTCGCGCAACGCCTCATAACTGTTCTCGAACAGGTAAAATTCCAGCTCCGTCGCCATCATCGCCTCAAACCCCAAGGTGCGGGCGCGTTCCACTTGGCGCTTCAGAATGGCGCGGGGCGAATGGGGGATGGGGTGGTGATGGTGATCGAGCAAATCTGCCAGACACATCGCGGTGCCGGGCAGCCATGGCAAGGGGCGCAATGTGGCAAGATCGGGCTTCATCACATAATCGCCGTAACCGGACTGCCAATTCGACGATTTGTAACCAGGCACGGTGTTCATTTCCATGTCAACGGCCAGCAGGTAGTTGCAGGAATGGGTTTCTTCATACCCGCCGTTCAGAAAAAACGCGGCATGAAACCGTTTGCCCATCAGGCGGCCCTGCATATCCACTGCGGCCACGATCACGGTATCAATGCTGCCATCTGCGACGGCGGCTTTCAGCGCGTCAAAGGTCATATTTCCGGGCATATCCGGGGTGCTCCATTAAATCTGCCCCAACGTTGTTGGGGTGTTTGGCGTCTCAAAGGGACTTTGCCCTTCACGGAAATTTCTACAGCGCTACACGCAATCAGCCCGCTTTCGCCTGCTTTTGAATTTCCACCAATCCCATGTTCAGCACCGGGGCCAACATGTCGGCCATCCGCTGTTCTGCATCGGGTGACGCAATCAGATCATTGCGAATTTCCAGCATGGCGTTGGGCAGGCCGTACGGCGTGGCCTGCAATCGCAAAGTATGGGTCACATCATCGGCGGCGGAATAGGGGGCATTCAGTTCGGATCGAAGTTTCGTTTTGGACTGGGCCGCTGAAAGAATGGCGCGGGCCAAGTGATCATCGGCATCATGGATTACGCCAAATTCAACGGCTCTGGGCTGACCATGGTAGAGTTTGGTGAAAGAATGGATGGTCACAATAACGGGGGCTAGCCCCAAGGCAATGCGATCGGCGATCAGCGCGTGCAAGCCGTTGTGAAACGGTACATAAACCGCTGCGGTGCGGGCGCCACGTTCGGTAGCAGAGATCAATCTGTTACCGGGAATATCATGAATTTCAGACCGGGCAGGCATTGCACCGGGCCTATCGGGGGCGCGGTTGCAATCATAGACAAGACGGCTGACGGGGGCGTGTACCAGAACCGCATCCAGATGTTTTGACAATGCACGCGCCAATCCCAACGCCCCCGGATCCCATGCAATATGGGCACATTTCTGGTCTTGGTTCAGGCCAAGATCACCCCAAGGTGCAGGAAAAACGTTGGAGGCATGTTCGCAGACCAGCACGAAGCGGCCTCGCGCTGCGGCGTTTTCAACCACTGCGGGAAAAGATGCTACGACACTGGTAGTGATTGGCGCAGACACGGCGCGTGCTTCCCTCTAGGTTCGGTCTAGCGTTCGCTTTTGTCGTCGCTTCTGTCAAGATTATTTCTGCGCCGTGTGCGCTGTTACGATTATTTCTGAATTGATTTTGCACTGTGTCGTGTATGGCTTTTATATAAATGGCACGGTGAGGCGAGGTTTGGGGGGTGCGGTGGATTTAGTGCTGATGATCGAAGACCGCATGCGCGCGGCATTGTCTGACCTGACGCGGGCAGAACGGCAATTGGCCACGCATATTTTGCGGCATTTTCCGGTTGCGGCGCTTGGGTCGATAACAGCGCTGGCGAAGGCTGCCGAAGTATCGACACCAACAGTTGTGCGGCTGGTGCAGAAACTGGGGTTCAAAGGCTATCCTGATTATCAACATGCGCTGCGCGGCGAGGTGGGGGCGATGCTGATGTCGCCCCTGGCCAAGCATGATCGTTGGGCGGGCGGCGTGCCCGACACGCATATCCTGAACCGGTTTGCCGATGCTGTTGTGGCCAATTTGCAGGCAACTCTTGGCCAGATTGACCATGCGGAATTTGATGCCACAGCGGCGCTGTTGGCCGACCCGGCGCGACGGGTGTTTGCCATGGGCGGGCGGATTACGCATGCCCTTGCCGATTACTTCGTGACGTTGATGAAAGTGGTGCGGCCTGACGTAACTTTGCTATCGGACCAATCATCGGCATGGCCGCCTGCGCTCCTGGATATGGTGGCAGGGGATATCGTTTTGGTTTTCGACATTCGCCGCTATGAAAATTCGGTGCTGCAAGTGGTCGAAATGGCCGTGGCGCAGGGGGCAGAGGTGATTGTGATCACGGATCGCTGGATATCGCCCGCAGCCAGCCATGCGCGGCATACCCTGTCTTGCCATATTGAAGCGCCGTCGGCTTGGGATTCGACCGTATCCATTCTGGTGCTGGTGGAAACCTTGCTGGCCGGCGTGCAGGATTTGACTTGGGACAAGACCGAGGGCCGCATGAAGCGGCTGGAAGACCTTTACGCGCAATCACGGGTGTTTCGGCGGCATCGCTAGGCCTTTGTGGCGGGATGACGCGGCAAACAAGATGCGTGTTTGGGCGACAGAAAAGCGGCAAGCGCAGGGCTAATATCCACGGGCGCGGTCAACGAGGTGCAGAAACGGAAGGCCTGCCTCACCGCGATGGATATTTTCTGCGATCACGCTGGCAGCACTTTCCGACCTCGTGTCGGCAGCGATATGCGGGGTTACGGTGATGCGCGGGCTTGCCCAAAACGGGTGATCTTGGGGCAGCGGTTCTTGGCGGAAAACATCGAGTGTTGCGTGGCCAAGCCGCCCGGATGACAGTTCCGCAAGAAGAGCTGCGTCGTCTATCAGTGCGCCGCGACCGGGGTTTAGGATGACTGCGCCGTCTGGCAGCAGGGCAAGGGTGCGGGCGTTCAGCAGGTTTTCGGTATCGGGCGTTTTGGGCAGCAGCAAGACGACGATTTGCGCTGTTTGCAGAACCTGTGTGAGCCCATCCGTGCCATTCAGGCAGGGGATACGGTCTACGGCTTTTTCAGTGCGGCTCCACCCGGTGACCGGGAAATTCAGGGCCGCAAGTGCCTGCGCGCAGGCGGTGCCAAGGGCCCCCATGCCCAGCATCGCGACAGGTCTTTCGCGCGCCAAGGGCGGTACGGTCGCGTCCCAGATATGATCGGGATTGTTGATATGGCGGTCCATTCCCAGATGGTGGCGCAGGGTGTGGCCTACCACCCATTCAACCATGCCTTCCGTCAGGGCAGGGTCTACCATGCGGCACAAAGGTTGGGAAAGGCTGGCATTGCCAACGATCCGTTCCACCCCCGCCCAAAGGCTAAGCACGGCTTTGCAGCGGGTGTAGGGGGTGAAGTCCTGCAATGGGCTGGAGGGGGCGTATATGATGTAATCGACCTGTGCCGGATCAGCGGTTTGCACAAGATTGGCCTTGATATTCGAACGCTTCAGCGCGGCTTCAAGTGTGACGTGGTATTCACCCCACACGGCGGGGGCGGCAAACAGGATGGTCAGGGACATTGGCGCGCTCCGGTCAAGGCATGGTGCGGTGATAAAGCGGCGTAGGGCCCGTGTCCACCAAGGGGTCAGGACCCCAAAACCAGGCCTGCGTTGACCGCAAGTGCGAGGATTATGGCATTGTAGAAAAACGCACCAATCGCGTGCGCCAGGACCATCTTGCGAATGCGGATATCAGACACAGTGACGTCGGACACTTGCGCCGTCATGCCGATGCCAAATGAGAAATACAGGAAATCCCAGATGCCGGGCTTATCGGCTCCCGGAAAGATCAATCCAGCGCCAGAGTTGTTCGCATAAAACAAATGTGAATAGCGAAAGGCGGCAAGGGTATGGATGGTGGCCCAGCCCAACGGCACGGCGGATAATGCCAGCGCGGCCTGCCAAACTGCGGTTTCATGCGCGCGTAACACCCAGATGATGCCAGCCAAACTGATTACCACCGCACCTATGGCCAATGAAACGATGAAAATGATCCCTTCATCATCAATTTCTGCATGGTGCTGCAAATCATCGGCAGAGGTTGTGGCCGCCAAACGCAAGGTCAAGCCGAGATAGGTTAGAAAAAACCCGTTTGCCCCAACCAGCGCTTGCATTTGCCACGCCGCGACCAGCGACGCGGATACGATGGCGAGGCCGCCGCCAAGGGCGAATGCGAAAAGAAACCTTGCGTGCCGCGCGAAGCTGTTCGTCATGGGGTATGGTGCCTATCTTGGGCGATGGACATGGGCGGATTGGACCAACCCGAAGGCCACCAAAAGCACCAGCATCGCCGAGCCGCCGTAAGAGACCAGAGGCAATGGCACGCCCACAACAGGGGCCAAGCCCATCACCATGGACAGGT
Organism: Pseudorhodobacter sp.; assembly: GCA_014378345.1. Taxonomy (GTDB): domain Bacteria; phylum Pseudomonadota; class Alphaproteobacteria; order Rhodobacterales; family Rhodobacteraceae; genus JACMNW01. The sequence continues at coordinate 4,789 of JACMNW010000052.1, forward strand.
TGACGGCGAGGTAGAAGAAGAAATTGCCCGCCACCCCAAGGATCAGCAAAGATGAGAAGCGATCTTTGTTTTGCATGGCAGAAAAGATGCAGAAAAAAATCACGAGGGCGTAAAGCGCCAGCAACGAAAATGCGCCAATAAAGCCAAACTCTTCGGCCAGCGTGGTGAAGATAAAATCCGTGTGCTTTTCGGGAAGAAAATTAAGCCGCGACTGAGTGCCTTGCATGAAGCCTTTGCCAGACCAACCGCCAGACCCCAGCGCAATCTTGGCTTGAATGATGTTGTAGCCCGCGCCTAACGGATCAGCAGTGGGATCAAGAAACGTATCGATCCGGCGGTACTGATAATCTTTCAGAAACTGCCAAGGGGTGCCACGTGCCGCAAACACCGCCGTTATAGCCCCGATACCCAGCAGGGCGACGCCACCGAAATACCAAAGGCTGACACCTGCGCAAAACATCACGGCAGCGCCGCCCATCAGCAGCATCAAAGATGTCCCCAAGTTGGGCTGAATAAAGACCAAAAATGTGGGCGCAATGATCATCAAGACAGGGATCAGCACATAGAGCGGACGCGAGGTAAGCTTGATATCCAACCAATCGTAATACGCCGCAAGCATTACCACCAGTGCGACCTTCATCAGCTCTGACGGTTGCAATCGCATGAAACCAAGGTCAATCCAGCGTTGCGCGCCCATTCCGACAGTACCGAAAAATTCAACGATCAGTAGCAGTATGAATGACACTAGGTAGAACAGGCCCGCCATGTTGCGCCAAAACCAAATTGGCACAAGACCGATGCCGAACAGCAAAAACATGCCAATGCCAAAGCGTTTCATTTGCGGTTCGGCCCAAAGACCCATTTTGCCGCCGGCAACAGAATAAAGCATCAAAAAGCCAACAGATGACACTGCGGCTATCAGTAAAATCAGTGCCCAGTTCAGGTGCAATATCTTGCGAAAACCAACAGGAACTGTTTTCAGGCGATATTCAAGAAAGCTCATCCCGTGGCCCCCTGTGTCCCGGGTTTGCCAGCCCCTGTGCTGGTCGAAAGGCGCAGCTTAAGCTCGTTCTGTTCGGTCTCGATGCGGCTGCGCTGGGCGGTTGGGTAGGCATCAAGCGGGGGCATCCCGCCGCTCATTGCCCGCAGCAGCATGTCACGCGCAATCGGTGCCGCAACGGCAGATCCACCGCCGCCATGTTCAACAACCACCGAGACGGCATATTTTGGGGCCTCGTACGGGGCGAAGGCCACGAACAACGCATGGTCGCGGCGTTTCCATGGCAGATCGGCATTTGCCACGACCCCACCTGCACGTTCTGACGCAGAAATGTTACGCACCTGGCTGGTGCCGGTTTTACCGGCCATTTCCATGGATGGCGCGGCGATGCGGGCGGATTTGGCGGTGCCGCGTTCGCTGTTGACGACCGCGAACATACCAGCGCGGATCGCCCGCAGGCTTGACCCCCCGATGCCAAGATTGGGCGCTTCGACAATGGGCACCGTTTCGCCATCAACGGAATGAATTAGTCGCGGCGCTATCGCACGCCCGCTGGCAACGCGTGCGGCCATTACGGCCAACTGCAAAGGTGTGGTCAGCACATAGCCCTGCCCGATAGAGGCGTTGATAGTATCGCCGATGCGCCAGTCTGTTTGGTAGCTTTCTTGTTTCCAGGCCTTGTTTGGCATGACGCCTTCGCTGATTGCAGACATGGGCAAATCATGGCGTTGCCCCATCCCCAAAAGGCGGCCCATCTCAGCGATTTTGTCGATGCCAACCTTTTGGGCAATCTCATAATAGAAAACATCACAGCTTTCTTGCAGTGACCGTTCCAAATTCACCGTTCCATGCCCACCACGCTTCCAGCAGTGAAATTTGGTACCGCCAAATTCGATATATCCCGGACAGCGCACTTTGGTATCAAGGGTGATCATGCCTGCCTCTAGGGCAGCAAGGGCTGTAACAAGTTTAAATGTCGATCCGGGCGGATAGGCCCCTTGCACCGCTTTGTTTGCAAGGGGTCGGTGATCATTCTCAGTCAGTGCGGTATAGTCCTTTTGGCTGATGCCGCGCACAAAAAGGTTAGGGTCAAAGCCGGGAGATGACGCGATAGCCAGCAAATCACCGTTGGTCACATCCATCACCACGGCCGCGGCGCTTTCGTTCCCCAAGCGCGCCTGAACATAGTTTTGTACATCTACATCCAGCGTCAGGCGAATATCGGCACCGGGGATGCCGTCTTTGCGTTCCAGCTCTCGCATCACACGGCCGACCGAGTTAACTTCAATCCGCTTGTTGCCCGCAGATCCGCGCAATGTGTCTTCCATCCAGCGTTCCACGCCGATTTTACCGATCTGGAATTTTGGGATTTGCAGCACCGGGTCTGGATCTGTGACACCTTCCAGATCTTTTTCGCTAACCGGGCCCACATAACCCACAACATGTGCAAAATCCTGCTGGGTCGGATACTGCCGTGAAAGGCCCACTTCAGGCGATACGCCCGGCAAGGTTGGGGCGTTCAGCGCGATTTTGGACAGGTCATCCCAACTTAGGCGGTCTGAAACGATGATGGGCACAAATGGGCTGGTGCGGTCTGTTTCTTTTACGGTGCGTGCAATATCCTCGGGTGAAAGCGGAATAAGCTTGGACAGTCTTTGCAAGACCAATGCGACATCACCTGCGTCTTCGCGCGTGATTACCACACGATAGTTTTGCTCGTTGCCGGCAATCAACTTACCATTGCGATCTTCAATCAGGCCACGTGACGGCGGGATAAGGCGAATGTTGATCCGGTTTTCTTCGGCAAGAAGACGAAACTGATCGGCCTGATCCACCTGCATGTACCGCATCCGCGCGCCCAAAACAGCCACCATGGCGGCCATGCCACCGCCCAGCATCAAGGCACGCTTGGTGATCTTGCGTGCAGATTCGTCCAGATCTTTTGGCGACCTCCTCAAAGTCGTCGTCCCATCGCATCCAGTTCGCCCATTGCAGGCTTGCGCAAATCAAGTGTCGCACGAAATACCATCACCACAAAAGGGTAGCACAAAATTGACCAAAGCGTTTGGGTCAAAGCAAAGCCAAAGACGGGCTGCGGCAAGAACGTGATTGCAAAAAATACCCGGTTCGCCACCAATAGACCAATCATCAGGCCCGCGATCAGCATCCATTCCACAGCAAAACTAAGTTCCCGCGTAAGTGCCGCCCGGGACCTTAAAAATTCGGTCGCCAGAACAACAAGGGCTGTCCACAACCCTAGTGGCCGCATCAGCAAGATATCTTCCAAAAACACGATTGCTGTAATCATCATCACGGGCAAGTATTCTGGCCGCCGCATGACCCATGCCAAGATGATACATAGCAAAAGATCAGGCCCGGGAAGGTGGCCGGGGACAGAGCTTAGGGGTAGCAAGCGAACAAACAACAAAAAGAATGCCAGCAGGATAAAAATCCCCCTGTAAAGCCAAACATTTTTACCAATGTTTTCAGCCACCTGTGTCACCCTGCGGTATCACGGCACTTGGGTCACTTTCCCCCGGATCGCCATTGATTACATCTGTCGTCGTGCCGCCAGCGGGCGTTAATATTGGTGCATCTGGCGCCGGTCCTTCGGCAAGTGGGGTAGGAACTGCGGGCGGCAACGGTGGCCCTACTATCCCGCCAGAATTTGTGATTGGTGCCAGATCATGGCTGCGCAAAACACGCAAAAACTCTAGTCGGCCATAGTCTGCAGACAGCAGCACACGCAGGCGTTTATCGCTGCCAAGGGCAACTTGCCCGACTAACAAATCAGCCGGAAATACGCCACCGTCGCCCGACGTAACCACACGGTCGCCGGGACGTACCTGATCTTGATCTTCAATAAAATCCAGCGGTGGCAAGGTTGAGTTATCGCCAGATAGTAATGCTTTTTGCCCAGAGGGTTGAATTGTTACCGGAATCCGACTGTTGCTGTCTGTCAATAAGATAACACGGCTGGTGGTTGGGCCAACACCTGCAATCCGGCCCACCAAGCCAATTCCGTCCATCGTCGCCCAACCATCCAGAATTCCATCGCGTTCCCCAACGTTCAAAAGCACCGATTGCCGGAACGGAGAACCGGAATCCGCAAGAACAATGCCGGTAACATGGGTAAACTTGGGGTCCAGCCGCACCTGATTGAGGTCAAGAAGGCGGGCGTTTTTCTGTTCCAACTGAAGGGCGGCTTCTTTCCATGCCTTCATCTGTTGCAATTCACGGCGTAATTCTTGATTTTGTTCGTAGATGCGCGTGTAGGATTGAAAGTCGTCAATCATGGCCGCAGCTTTGGTCACCGGAAGAAGCGCCCAATCAAAGCTTGGCACTACCTTGTCAACCAATACAGCACGGAACCGTTCCATCCTTGGGCTGTCTACGCGCCACAACAGAAAAATTGCCAACAACAGCAGAACCAGAAGACCCACCATAATCCTGCGGACTGGGCGACCAAATTCTTCGGGTCCGGTGCGGGTTTTTGCCACGGCTGCCTCAGTCTACAAAACTCTTGGGCGGATGGCCAAAGCGGGCCCCATGCTTAGCTATCGTAATCAATCACATGGCGCAGTTGTTTTTCATATTCCAGTGCTTTTCCAGTGCCCAGTGCCACACAATTCAGTGACTCGTTGGCAACCGAGATGGAAAGGCCCGTTTGTTCGCGCAAGCTAAGATCAAGATCGCCCAACAACGCGCCACCACCGGTCAGCATCACACCGCGATCAACAATATCGGCAGCGAGGTCTGGCGGCGTTGCTTCCAGCGCCTGCATCACGGCATCACAGATCTGCTGCACAGGTTCGGCCAAAGCCTCGGCCACTTGTGCTTGGTTGATCTCAGTTTCCTTTGGCACGCCGTTCAGCAGATCGCGTCCACGAATATGCATCGACGTGCCACGCCCATCATCCGGCATCCGCGCAGTGCCGATAGATGTTTTGATGCGTTCGGCAGTGGATTCGCCGATCAGAAGGTTTTGGTGACGCCGCAGATAGTTGATGATTGCATCATCCATCCGGTCGCCGCCGACACGCACGGACCGCGCGTACACGATATCACCCAGCGACAGCACCGCCACCTCGGTTGTGCCACCGCCAATATCAACGACCATATTGCCAGTGGGATCAGTGATCGGCATGCCAGCCCCGATCGCCGCGGCAATCGGTTCCGCAATAAGCCCCGCGCGGCGTGCGCCGGCTGACAGAACCGATTGGCGGATCGCGCGTTTTTCCACCGGCGTCGCACCATAGGGCACGCAGACAATGATCTTGGGCTTCGAGAATGTCGTGCGCTTGTGCACCTTGCGGATGAAATGCTTGATCATTTCTTCGGCGGTATCAAAATCCGCAATCACACCGTCGCGCATCGGACGGATGGCCTGAATACTGCCCGGCGTGCGGCCCAGCATCAGCTTGGCATCTTCGCCAACCGCCAGAACCTGCTTTTTGCCATCCTTGATGTGATAGGCCACGACGGAGGGCTCGTTCAGCACAATCCCCTTTCCGCGCACGTAAACCAGCGTGTTCGCTGTGCCAAGGTCGATCGCCATGTCTGACGAGAAAAGACCAGAGAGTATCGACATGGTTAGCGTGATCCTGTTTTCATGTTTGGGGCGTCACGTCCCGACTCGCGACACAGCGCAAGCGCAAGCATATAGGCCCGACGCTGCATAAGGGGAAGGGTCTTGGCAAGCACCTTGGGCACGTTGGCGCCGGAAGGTTTGCCGAAACCGGCTTGCAGCCAATTTCGATTTTTGCAGGAATGTTGGCAAAGATCAAAGATGAGGCAATTCAAATAAACAAGCGTATCACCGATGTTCGATAAATCCAGATCAGCCATTTCGTCACGCAGCTTTTTAACGCGTGACGAATTTTTTGGTCAGCCCGGCTCAGGATTGATCTTTGTAGTGGATCGACTTGGTATCGTCGCCCGGCGCAGATGATTTGCGGCGCTGGATCAGGCGGTTCAGCGCATTAATATAAGCTTTCACCGAAGCTACGACCGTATCTGTATCGGCTGATTGGCCAGTTGCAATACGTCCGTCTTCTTCAACACGCACCGATACGGTTGCTTGTGCGTCGGTGCCTTCTGTTACGGCGTGTACCTGATAAAGTTGCAACCGTGCGCCGTGCGGATACAGCATTTTTACGGCATTGAACGCAGCATCAACAGGCCCGTCACCTGTTGCATCAATCGAATGGTCAACCCCTTCGATGGTCAGGGTCAGTTCCGCCTCTTGCGGGCCATCGGTGCCGCAAACCACGCGCAGGCGTTTGATCTGCAGCGTGTCATGCGCCTCAGAAGTCCCGTGATCTTGCATCAGCGCGATCAGGTCATCGTCGTAGACTTCCTTTTTGCGGTCGGCCAGAGCTTTGAACCGCACAAAGACATCGGCCAACTGATTGTCGGCCAGTTCAAACCCCAGATCGCGCAGCTTTGCGCGCAGGGCCGCACGGCCCGAATGTTTGCCCATCACCAATGAAGTTTCCGCAAGCCCGATATCCGTAGGCCGCATGATTTCAAAGGTTTCCGCGTTTTTCAGCATACCATCCTGATGAATGCCGGATTCATGCGCGAACGCATTTTTGCCGACGATCGCTTTGTTGAACTGTACAGCAAAGCCCGACACAGTGGCCACTTTGCGTGAGATATTCATGATTTTGGTCGTATCAATGCGCGTGCGGTAGGGCAAAATATCATTGCGCACTTTCATCGCCATCACCACTTCTTCCAAGGCGGTGTTGCCCGCCCGTTCGCCAAGCCCGTTAATGGTGCATTCGATCTGGCGCGCGCCCGCCTCGACAGCCGCCAGTGCATTGGCAGTAGCCATGCCCAGATCGTTGTGGCAATGCGTGGCAAAGATGATGTTATCGGCGCCCGGAACCCGTTCCAACAGCATGCGGATCAGGGACGAGCTTTCGCGCGGCGCGATGTAGCCTACCGTGTCGGGGATATTCAGCGTGGTAGCCCCGGCCAAAATCGCAATTTCAACCACGCGGCACAGATAATCATGTTCCGTTCGCGTGGCGTCCATTGGCGACCACTGCACATTGTCACACAAATTGCGCGCATGGGTCACAGTTTCGTGGATCCGTTCAGCCATCTGGTCCATCGTCAGATCATGCATGGCACGGTGCAGCGGTGATGTGCCGATAAACGTATGGATGCGCGGTGATTTCGCATGTTTCACCGCCTCCCAGCAGCGATCAATGTCTTTGAAATTTGCGCGTGCCAGTCCGCAGATGGTGGCGGTATTGCTTTGCTTGGCAATGGCGCTGACCGCCGCAAAATCGCCCTCCGAGGCAATCGGAAAACCAGCCTCGATAATATCCACGCCCATATCATCCAGCAGATGTGCTATCTCCAGCTTTTCATTGTGCGTCATCGTGGCACCCGGCGACTGCTCGCCATCGCGCAGGGTGGTATCAAAGATCAAGACACGGGGTTGCGTGCTTTTGTCGGTCATCGTCATGGTCCTGTTTTTTGGGGTTTTGCTTCAACTTTCGGGCGCTGTCATATCCGAGCGGCCGCACCCGAAAGGGCACGCTCAGCGCAGCGTAAGAAGAAGCAGGCCTTGGCCAGAAAGCACGCCCAAAGAGCACGCAAAAAGCACGCAAAAAGCACGCAAAGCAGTGGCGAATTTATGTTCCCGTTCCATCGCCGCAAGCATAGGGAGGATTTTGCGAAAGAAAAGCAGCTTTTCATTTTGGTCTGAAAATCCCCGCCGGAGGCACCTGTTTTAAGGGTCAAATGCCTGCGGCGCGGATATTTAAGCCAAAATGAATTGCGCAGCCGGTTTGCGGCGCTAGATACTGCGAGGCACAATGGAGGCAGCTATGGAACGGGCACTGGTGATTGGGGCGTCGGGGGGAATTGGTCGATCTTTGGTCAGCGCCCTGCAGGGCAGGGGTGCGCAGGTGACCGGTCTGTCGCGGTCTGGTGACGGGCTGGATGTCACCGATGAGGTCAGCATTATCAAGGTGTTGGCAGCGGTCGAGGGGCTGTTTGATACAGTGATTGTGGCGACTGGGGCGCTTGAAATTGGCGCGCACAAGCCTGAAAAATCGCTTCGCGCCTTGGACCCGGCAGCGCTTGCGGCACAATTTGCTTTGAACGCCACTGGGCCTGCTTTGGTTTTGAAACATGCCTTGCGGTTGATGCCGAAAGACCGCCCGGTGCGATTTGCCCCGTTGTCTGCGCGGGTGGCCTCGATCGGGGATAATGCGCTGGGGGGGTGGTATTCGTACCGGGCTGCAAAGGCCGCGTTGAACCAGTTGATCCATTCGGCTGCCATCGAAGTGGCGCGCAGCCATCCTCAGGCAGTCATAGCACTGGTGCATCCAGGCACCGTGGCTACCGGGTTTGGTGCCGCTTATATCGGCAATCATCCCACTGTTACGCCGGAGGTTGCGGCTGCAAATGTCTTGGCGGTTCTGGGTGGGCTGACCCAAACCGATACCGGCGGGTTCTTTGATTGGGCTGGCAAGCGCATTTCATGGTAGCCCCGCGATTGATCCTGATCCTTGGGGATCAGCTAACACTGGGATTATCCGCACTGCGGGCCGCAGACAAAGCCCTTGATGTTGTGGTGATGGCCGAGGTGATGGCCGAAGGCACTTATGTGCCGCATCATCCACAGAAGATTGCGTTGGTCCTGACGGCAATGCGAAAGTTCGCGGCGGCGCTTTCGGCTGATGGCTGGCACGTGGCTTATGCACGGCTTGATGATCCGCAAACCGGGGCGAGCATCGGCGCAGAGTTGCTGCGGCGTGCTGCGGAATTCGGGGCTACTGATGTGATTGCCACGCGACCCGGCGAATGGCGGCTGATCACAGCGCTGGAGACATTGCCGCTAAGCGTGACGTTGCTGCCGGATGACCGTTTCATTTGTTCAGAGATCGAGTTTTCCGAATGGGCATCGGGGCGCAAACAAATGCGCATGGAATATTTCTACCGCGATATGCGCCGGAAAACCGGGTTGATGATGGACGGCGACAAGCCCGCCGGTGGGCAGTGGAATTTTGATCATGACAACCGCAAGCCCGCCACTTCTGATATGTTTCGCACAGCGCCACTACGCTTTGTACCCGATGCGGTGACTGAAGAAGTATTGGCGCTGGTGGGTGCGCGGTTCGGCAATAATTTTGGCAAGTTGCATCCTTTTGGTTGGGCCACAGACAGGGCAGGGGCTCTTCGGGCGTTGGACCATTTCATAATCCATGCGTTGCCGACCTTTGGTGATTACCAAGACGCTATGTTATCGGCGGATCCGGTTCTATCGCATGCGCTGCTATCACCTTATTTGAATATTGGCCTGCTATCGCCAATCGAAGTGTGCCAACGGGCTGAGACGGCCTGGAGGGCAGGTGATGTGCCGATCAATGCTGCAGAAGGGTTCATCCGGCAAATCATCGGCTGGCGGGAATTCGTGCGCGGCATTTATTTTCAGCATGGGCCAGACTATGCCGCCCAAAATGGCCTGGGCCATTCCCGTGATTTGCCAGCCCTGTATTGGGGTGCGCCGACCAAAATGAACTGCTTGTCCCATGCGGTCGGACAAACGCGCGATTTGGCTTATGCGCATCACATCCAGCGTCTGATGGTCACAGGCAATTTTGCGCTGCTGGCAGGGGTTGATCCGGGCCATGTGCATGATTGGTATCTGGCGGTCTACATCGATGCCTTCGAATGGGTCGAGGCACCCAATACGATCGGCATGAGCCAGCACGCTGACGGCGGCGTATTAGGGTCAAAGCCCTATGTTTCGTCTGGTGCCTACATCGAGAGGATGTCGGATTATTGCAAAAACTGCGCGTATAGTGTGAAGGAAAAGGCCGGGCCAAACGCATGCCCTTTTAACTTACTTTACTGGCATTTTCTAATCCGTCACCGTGACCGGTTTGCCGCCAATCCCCGCATGGCGCAGATGTACCGCGTTTGGGACAAAATGGAAGGCGGTCACAAAAGCCGTGTGATCGATGATGCGACCAGCTTTTTGGCAAAGATGGACAGTGGCGCCTTAATCTGAACCCGCGGGTATCAATCAACCCCCGTCAGGGGCTGGGGCGGTGCCCTCGGCAGGCACCGCAGCACCATTTTGTGGGGTTGTGGCGGCAGAGGGCCCAGTCAAACCTCCTCCTGTCCATTCCCCCGCAGCTTCATCACCTGAGGCATAACGCATTACACCCTGGCCTTGCCGTTTGCCTTTGGCAAACAGCCCTTCATAGACGTCGCCGTTGGCATAGGTTGCAATGCCTGCGCCATCAATCTCGCCTGCTTTCCATGACCCGGTGTATTTGAATCCGTCTTTCATAGTAATTTCACCTTGGCCTTCGCGTTGGCCATTGACGAAATCACCCTTATAAACCGTGCCGTCTGCATATGTTGCAGTGCCGCGGCCTTGGCGTTGACCTTCGCTCCACGCGCCGTCGTACAGATAACCGTCGGGATAGGTCATGACGCCCTGACCTTGGGGTTTGGCATCAGCAAAACTGCCCTCATAGACAAGTCCATTGGCATAGGTGGCGCGGCCCTTGCCTGCGATGGCCCCAGCCTTCCACAACCCTTCATAGGTGGACCCATCGGCATAGGTTATCTTGCCAGTGCCATCGGCCTGATCGCCCTTGAACTGCCCCACATAAACTGACTTGTCGGGGTAAGTGACTGTGCCTTCCCCTGCAATCTGACCTTCGATCCATGTGCCATCATAAAGATAGCCATCGGCCCCGCGAAACACGCCTTTGCCCTGCCGTTTATCACTGGCAAAATCACCCTCATAGACATCACCATTCCCGTAGGTCACACGGCCTCTGCCCTGACGTTGGCCGTTGACCAGCGGGCCTTCGTAAACATCCCCGTTAGGCTGGGTCAGTTTGCCCAGGCCGTTGATTTGCCCGTCTGCCCAAAGGCCGACATAGGTCAACCCATCAGGCATCGTCAGCGTGCCCTTGCCAGACCGTTGCCCACGCACAAGATCATCCGTGTAGACGGCGCCATCGGGATAGGTGATCTTGCCTGTCCCCTCTTTGACACCCTTGATCCATGTTCCCTCATAACGATAGCCACCCGGATTTTCGATCACACCCTTGCCGTCGTGCACACCGTCTATGAACGCGCCAGTATAGACCGCGCCATTGGCATAGTGCGCGACGCCGATGCCTGTCATCTTGCCATCTGCCCAATCACCGTCATAGGTGCCACCATCGGCAAAAGTGATTTTGCCTTTGCCATGCGGTTTGCCCGCGACGAACAACCCTACGTAGACGGATCCATTCGGAAACCGGGCTGTACCAGCGCCCTTAATCTCGCCCGCGACCCATTCGCCGGTGTATTCATAACCATTTGCAAGTTTGTAGGTGCCGGTGCCATCCTGGCGGCCATCTTTAAAGGTGCCTTCATAGATTGATCCATCATCATATTGCTTGGAAATAACTTCTTGTGCGGCCGCAATGCTGCAAAACGCGGCGCTGAAAACAGCTGCAAGGCATGCGGCCCTGAATGTGTAATTGCTGACCCGAGTTTTCACCAGATTTCCCCCTGCTTTGGTATGGTTGCAGGTCAGCGCTGAAAACCACTGCCGACTCTGCCTTAAACGTCTTGGGCAGCCTATCTGCGGCCTTTGGGTGTGACAAGCGCACGGCGTGCTCTATCGGCTTTTCCTCGCCCGCATCTCTGTTAGAAACGGGGGTGAACCACCCGAAAGATTGCGTCAGAAAGAACCGACATGCCCGATACATTCCGCCTGACTTTGGCACAGCTAAACCCAACTGTTGGCGATCTTGCCGGAAATGCTGCCAAGGCACAGGCCGCTTGGGCTGTGGCGCGTGATGCGGGCGCAGATATGGTCGCGTTGACCGAGATGTTTATCACGGGCTACCAAACCCAGGATCTGGTGATGAAACCTGCCTTTGCGCGCGCGGCGATGGCGCAAATAGATGCGCTGGCATTGGCCTGCAAGGATGGCCCCGCATTGGGTATTGGTGGCCCCAACCTGAAAGATGGCAAACTTTATAACGCCTTTTATGTGCTTCAGGGCGGCAAGGTGTTGGCCACCGTGCAAAAACACAACCTGCCCAATGATGGGGTGTTTGACGAAAAGCGCGTATTTTCGCCGTCGGACGTGCATGGACCTTATCGCATTGGGCCTTTGCGGATTGGCACCCCGATTTGTGAGGATGCTTGGCATCCCGAAGTGGCGGAAACCTTGGCGGAAACCGGGGCAGAGATTTTGCTGATCCCCAATGGATCGCCCTACCACCGCGGCAAGCCATCTTTGCGCATGAACTTGATGGTGGCCCGCGTGGTGGAAACGGGGCTGCCCTTGGTTTACCTGAACATGATCGGGGGGCAGGATGATCAGGTGTTTGATGGGGCATCTTTCGTGCTGAATCCCGGCGGGCATCTGGCGGCACAACTGCCGCAATTCGATGAAATGATCACCCATATTGATTTCAACAAAACCGCTGATGGCTGGCGGGCGAAACCTGGGCCTATGGCCGATATTCCGGTAATTTGGGAGGCTGATTATCGCACCTGTGTCATGGCGACCCGTGATTATCTGGCCAAAACGGGCTTCAAAAAGGTGCTGTTGGGTTTGTCGGGCGGCATAGATAGTGCGATTGTCGCCGCCATTGCCGCTGATGCAATCGGGCCGCAAAACGTGCGGTGCGTGATGCTACCGTCGGAATTTACCAGCCAGCACTCGCTGGATGACGCGATGGAGGTGGCCCGCAATATAGGCTGTCGTCTGGACACCGTGCCAATATCAGGCGCGCAAGCAGCGGTGGGTGACGCTTTGGCGCATCTGTTTGAAGGCTCTGAGCCGGGCCTGACCGAAGAAAACATTCAATCCCGTCTGCGCGGCGTGATGCTGATGGCATTGTCGAACAAATTTGGCGAAATGCTACTGACCACGGGGAACAAATCCGAGGTCGCGGTGGGCTATTGCACCATCTACGGCGATATGAATGGCGGCTTTAATCCGATCAAGGATATGTACAAAACGCGCGTGTTTGAAACCTGCCGTTGGCGCAACGAAAATCATCGCGCGTGGATGCTTGCACCTGCGGGTGAAATGATCCCGGCGCGGGTTATTTCCAAACCGCCATCGGCTGAGTTGCGCCCCAATCAGCGCGACGATGACAGCCTGCCACCTTATCCTGTTTTGGATGCTATTCTGGATGGGTTGGTAGACCGCGAGCTTTCGGTTGCGGACATTGTGGCAGAAGGCTTTGATCTTGCAACCGTCAAACGGGTCGAACATATGCTTTACCTAAGTGAATACAAGCGCTTCCAAGCCGCCCCCGGAACCCGGCTTACGCCTAAAGCTTTTGGTCTGGATCGCCGCTATCCTATCGTGAACCGTTGGCGCGATCCTGGATGATTTTGCGCATGACGTCATAGAAATGTGACAAAAACCACGGTAAATTGGCGCTCTAGTCAAAATGGAGAATGCCAATGCGCTGGTTCCCAATATCTTTTGTGGCCCTGCTTCTGGCTGCCCCCTTCATGCTGAAACAATCCTTCGGGTGATAAGTTTCACTGTCTGGGGGGCTGGCGGAATGAAGGAAACGGCATCGATGAAACCGTTGCCGCCATCAAAGCTGCTGGGGCCGATGTCGTGGGTGTGCAGGAAACCAAATTGGACCCTGATCCCTGCACCGCGACCGATTGCATCGCCGTTGGCCAGTCTGTTGCGCCCGCGATTGCCAAGGCGTTGGGTTGGTGTGTCTATGATCAACGTCCTGTGAATGATGCACTTTGGGCGAACCTTTTCGCAACTGATCTGGCAGCCGCAGAAGCGGCAGATGCAGTTTATGTGACCGGAGATTTCAATGAGTGACATCAAAGTAATACTATGGCCATCCGATCACAGGGCGACGGTGGCTGAAGTTCACTTCTGATCAGCGCCCCGGTTTTAGTCATATTTGCCAGACTGTTCACCGCGCCGTTGTCGCAGTAGGTTCACCCCAAAGAGCCAAGAGGAATTTCATGGATCAGACAACAGTCCAGCGCGGCCAGATGGCGGCAATCGGAGCTTTAGCAGGGCTAAGCGTCTACGGTCTGAGTCAAATCATCGACAGTGATATGCTAAGTGATCGCGCAGTCTTGGCGCTGGTCACTTTCGCGGCGACAGTCTTTACCGGTGTTCTGGCATTGGCCGGGCCTCTTACAATTTTGCGTGCAGCACTTGCGTCGGCCTGTCTGGCGCTGGTGACAACGGGTCTTTTGCTGGGCGCAAGTTTCAGGTTTGCAGTAGCGGACAACATTTTCAATAGTCCGTTTCCCGCTTTGGCCGCTATGGTTGTTGGTCTGGTGCCACTGCCGTTCATTATCGCGGCCTTTGGCACCGGCTGGCGCGATTATCCCGCCTTGTTTTCTGCCGCCTGGACCATCGTTGTGCGTTATGCGGCGTCTTGGGTCTTTGTTGGTGTGGTTTGGGGCGTCATCTTTTTGTCGGATACCTTGCTGTCGGTCGTTGGCCTTAGGGTCATCCGAGATCTTATCGATATCGAAGTCGTGCCATTTCTTGTGACAGGCCTGACGCTTGGCCTTGGTTTGGCGGTCGTGCAGGAAATGAAAGACTATGTGTCACCCTATCTGATCTTGCGCATGTTGCGGCTTTTGCTGCCGGCGGTGTTGTTGGTGTTGGTGGTGTTTATTGTGGCGCTGCCAGTGCAGGGGCTGTCTGGGCTGTTTGGCGGGTTGTCAGTTGCCGCAACGCTTCTTGCAATGACCGCAGCCGCCGCCACGCTGATCACTACGGCAATTGATCAAAGCGATGCCGAGGCCACGCAGAGCCCACTTCTTTCCGGCGCGACCCAAGCTTTGGCGGCAATTTTGCCCATTCCCGCAGGCCTTGCTGCCTATTCCATTTGGCTACGGGTTGACCAGTATGGTTGGACACCTGATCGTTTGTTCGCGGCCGTCGTCGCCGTTTTGGCGCTGGGTTACAGTCTGCTTTACGCCGCTGCCTTTTTGCGCAGAAAAAACTGGATGGGGGGAATTCGCAGGGCAAACATCTATATGGCCGTGGCGGGGATGGCAGCGGCTGTGATGTGGCTTACGCCAATTTTGAACGCGGAGCGCATTTCTGCAAATACTCTGGTTGACCGCTATCAATCGGGCAAAACCCTGGCTGCGGAATTGGATGTAAGCCAACTGGTGGTGTGGGGCAATGCAGGGGCAGCGGCGCTGGAAACCTTGCAGGTTTTGGCAAAAGAACCCGGTCAAGATGCCTTGGCTGCGGCCTTATCAAAGGCGGCGACCACCACATACTCGGATGCGGCAGACCCGGATCCGGCCAAAGCATTGGCTGACCTTGTTGCAGCGTTGCCCCTGCAGCCTACGATGGCGACTAGCGACAGGGATCGTATTTTATCAGGGGTGCAGGGTTATGAATTGGTCAGTTGGCTTAAAGCCTGCAAAACCCCACTGGCAGATGGCAAGCCCGGTTGCGTGATGGTCATCGCCGATTTTTCGCCACTATATTCCGGTAATGAAGCGATCATTGTGCTTCGCGATACAGGCGATGCCATGCGATATGAAGCTTTTGTTCAAATTGATGGAACGGTAGAACGGCGCACAGTTTCAACGATCAACGGAGATTTGCCCTATGATGCAACCGGGGCAGAGTTGATAGCACAGATGCAAGCAATTCCGCCCAAAATTACCCCGGTTCCCCTGAACCAGATCAGTGTTGGTGACCGCAGCCTGTTGATCTTTCCCTAGACTGGGCAGGTTAACGCCAATGGGTATCTGTAAGGGTTTTGTTAACACCTTGACGCTAGGCTTTGTGCAACAAGCAAGGACAAGGGCCCATGCACGGTCTTATTAACCGATCATTACAATGCTTTTTGCGTGACACGTACGGACCCCAAGCGTGGGGTACCATTTCGCGTGACGCGGGCCTTGGTTTTGACAGTTTTGAAGCCATGCTTGCCTATGATGCAACGCTGACCGAAGATGTTATCCGTGCCGCGATGCGCCACTTGGACCGGCCTCGCGAAACAATGTTGGAAGACTTGGGAACCTATCTAGTCAGCCATCCGAACGTCGAAGCGTTACGCAGGTTACTGCGGTTTGGCGGGGTCACTTTTGTGGATTTTCTTCATTCGCTGGAAGACTTGCCGGGCCGTGGCCGCATGGCGGTGCCTGACCTCGATTTGCCAAACCTGACGCTGGTTGGGGATGGTGATGATCAGTTTCGGTTGAGCTGTAGTAATTCCGTCAACGGAATTGGCTTTGTGATGCTGGGGCTTTTGCGCGCAATGGCAGATGATTATGGCACGCTTGTTTTGTTGGAACATCAAGGGTTTTCCAATCAGGCAGAGGTGATCAGCATCCAAATTCTGGAAGAAAGCTTTGCCGTTGGACGACGCTTTGATCTTGCGGCACGGTTGAGCTGACCCATGGATGGAAGTCTGGTGAATGCCGATATCGAGCTAAGTGTTTCAGCGCTTGACCAGTTGATGCCTATGCACCTTTGGGTATCGGCAGACGGCCTGATCGTCAGTGCGGGGCCGACACTGGCCAAGCTGTTTCCGCAAACAAACATGCGGGCGCATAGGCTGCTTGATTTATTCGAAATTCGACGTCCCGGCGGTGTGTTGGATATTTCAGATTTAGCGGCTCACGCGGGACAAAGGCTTTATCTTGGGCTGCGTGGATGTGCATTGCCTCCGTTGCGGGGTATTGCTTTATTGCCTGCGAATGGCCAGGGATTCTTGTTGAATCTCTCTTTTGGCATTGGTGTGGTTGAAGCGGTTCGGCATCATCAACTGACAGATGCCGATTTCGCACCTACCGATCTTGCCGTTGAATTGCTGTATCTGGTTGAAGCAAAATCCGCGGTTATGGATGAACTTCGTAATCTGAACCTGCGGTTGCAGGGCGCGAAAGTAGCTGCGGAAGTACAGGCTCTTACAGACACGTTGACGGGGCTGCGCAATCGCCGCGCGCTTGATCATGACCTGAGCAGCCTTTTGCAGCAAATAAGGCCCTTTAGCCTAATGCACATTGATCTTGATTATTTCAAAGCTGTGAATGACACGCTGGGCCATCCGGCGGGCGATCATGTGTTGCGTGAGGTGGCCAAGGTTCTTAGCGCGGAAACACGCGATGGCGACACCGTTGCACGGGTTGGCGGGGATGAGTTTGTCGTCGTTTTACCGGCACTTGCGGATACGGCCAAACTCGACCAAATTGCCTTGCGGATCATCGCGAGATTAAGCGTGCCAATGGAATTTGACGGCAAAGTCTGCCAGATTGCTGCAAGTATTGGCATGACCCGGTCGACACATTATGCCCGGCCAAATGCCGAACAGATGTTAAGTGATGCCGATCAAGCGCTCTATGCGTCAAAACGTGCTGGCCGTGCGCAGGCGACACTGTTTTCCACCGAACTGGGTGCGCAGTAGCACATCGTAGAATGACTTTGAGGCCAGCACTGGCCGGTATTCCGCAGTGCGCAGCATGGACCAGATTGCTTATTGATCTATGCCTGATCCCATTATCGCAATCGCCTCTTGGTAGACGCTGGCAGCATTCCATTCTTTAATGATGGCATAGTTTGGCTCGCCTTTTTGGTAGCCTGCGCCGCGCTTCCAGCCTTTTTGCGCCAGGAAATTCGCGGTGGATGCCAAAGCATCGGTTTGGTTGGTCAAATCAACCAGACCGTCGCCATTGCCATCAACGCCGTAGGCCAGCACATTTCCGGGCAGAAACTGGGTGTGCCCGATTTCGCCGTGTTTTGCCCCAATCGTTTTTGTGTTTATGGTCCCGCGATCTACAAGTTCCAATGCAGCCAAAAGATGCCCGGTAAAGAATTCAGTCCGGCGGCAATCATAGGCAAGCGTCGCGATGGCAGACACCACATTGGTATCGCCCATAAAGCCGCCAAAGCCAGTTTCCATGCCGTGAATCGCCAAAACCACCCCTGCGGGCACCCCGTAACTGCGTTCCAACCCAGCGTAAAAGTCGGCATTTTTGGCCTTGCGCTTGCGCCCTTGGGACACAATCGCATCGGCACCGCGTACCTGCAGAAATTTCGATAAGGTATATTTGAAACTTTTTTGATTGCGATCTGCGCCAATTGTCTTTGTCGAATAGCTGGTGCCCATCAAGGCCTTCTGCCCTCGCGCACCAACCCCGGCACGGCCTGCTTCCTTTGTCATTACCGATTTCCAGTCCTCGTAACCGGCTGCTGTGTTGCCACAGGGTGCAGACAAAGCGGGCAATGACAGGGCAGAAAAAACACAAACGATAGCCAAGCGTAAAAAACAAATCTTCAGCACCTGATCACCCATCATTCATGTTCAAAACAACAGTTTATACAGTCCACCAAGCGTTGCAAGTGACACTGACTTTGCTGCAGATGTTTCATCACAGCCGATTGTATGTTGAAAAGATGGCAGTCCGTAGGGGAGTTGAACCCCTCTTCCCAGGTTGAAAACCTGGTGTCCTAACCGATAGACGAACGGACCACTATCTAAGGCGTGTATTAGTCGCGCGCTTCCCGACTCGCAAGTCAAAAAATGAGTTTTCTTGACCGCGATTCAGGTGAGGAAACCTTTCGTAGGTTTTCCATTGAAAAAGGCGCTGCAAGCCTTGCACAACACAGTTGCCAAAAACTCAAGTCAGACCCGGGCCGCATCTTCAAGCCGCAACTGAACCTTTGATCGCCCTGCATAAGTGTTGATCTCTAGCCGCCCCGCCAAATGAAAACGTTGGTGGCCCGGGTTTTCAAGTGCTGCGCCAAGCGGGCCATCGAAGGCCCCGAAAGCGACCGCTTCAAGTTTGTTGCCACCCGGATCGCCAAAGCTTAGCCGCAGGTGATTTTCGCCTATCCGGCGCCCGGTCACCGCCTGATCCGCAAAGGCAAATCTTGGCGCGGGGGCTGCTGCGCCAAATGGTCCGGCTTGGTCGATCTGTTCCACCAGCTGCAGTGTCGCCGCCCCCGGCATCAATAACCCGTCCAGCCGCAAATCGGCAGGACCGGCATCGCCGGCACCTTGTTTGGCAAGTAACTCGCCCAAGCGTGCCATCGCTGCATCCAGTTGGTCCCGCGCCACAGACAGACCCGCCGCCATTTTATGACCGCCCCCCCGTAAAAGCAGCCCTTCACTGGCCAATCGGTGAATTGCTGCCCCAAGATCGACCCCGGAAATAGACCTCCCCGATCCCTTGCCTTCTGTTCCGTCCAGACCGATGACCACGGCAGGCCGGTTCGCGGCTTCTTTCAGACGTGCGGCCACAATGCCTACCACGCCAGGATGCCAACCTTCACCCGCCGCCCAAACCAAGGGCGCATCAAAGCCGCGCGCCTCAGCTTGCGCCATGGCGGCAGCCCGCACTGCGGCTTCGATATCGCGGCGCTCAGAATTCAGTACATCAAGCCGTTCGGCCAATGCCGCAGCTTCGTGCGCATCTTCGGTTGCAAGCAACCTTGCACCCAGATCGGCCTGCCCGATACGCCCCCCGGCATTGACCCTTGGCCCCAAAAGAAAGCCAAGTGAATAGGGCGTTGGTGCCTGATCCATTCGCGCCACATCGGCAAGGGCGCGGATACCAACCCGGTCGCGCCGCGCCATCACCTTTAGCCCCTGACGCACGAACGCCCGGTTCACCCCGATAAGCGGGGCCACATCCGCCACAGTTGCCAGCGCCACCAGATCCAGCATTGCCATCAGATCCGGCCCTTGCGAGCCTTCCTTGCGCATTTGCCGGTTCGCCTCGACCAGCATCAAAAATACGACGCCCGCCGCGCAGAGATGGCCAAGCGATCCGTCCTCGTCTTGCCGGTTTGGGTTCACCACGCAATAGGCGGGCGGCAGGGTTTCAGCCCCAAGGTGATGGTCCAGAACAACAACATCAGCGCCTTTTGCAGCGGCAATCGGATCATGGCTTAAGGTGCCGCAATCCACGCAAAGGATCAGGTCATGCGACGCAGCAAGATCGGCCATGGCGGGCACATTGGGGCCATAGCCTTCATCAATACGGTCCGGAATGTACAGGGTTGCTTGCCGCCCCAGCGCGCGAAGCCAAATGATCAACAGCGCAGCCGAAGCCCCGCCATCTACATCGTAATCGGCAAAGATAGCGATTTTCTGCCCGGACCTGACCGCCTGCAACACCCGTGCTGCGGCTTTCGCCATATCTTTCAGGCGCAACGGATCTGGCAATAAATCGCGCAGCAGGGGTGCCAAAAACGCGCTGGCGTCCGCCGGACCCACCCCGCGCGCAGCCAAAGTGTGGCACAACGCCAGTGGCAATGATGCGATCTGCGCCATGGCTTCAGCCCGGCGGCTTTGATCATCCGAAGGACCAATCCAACGCCGCCCGGTCAGCGACGTTTCAACATTCAGAAACGCGGGGGTAATCATCGGTCAGATGTGCCCCATCCGCCCTTCAATCGCAACCCTGTGTCGCGACACAAAGGGTTTCAGAAAATCCTTAGAAATAGCTTTCTAAAAACTTTTGATGCTTAAATCTCGGTTATTTAACGGGGCTGCGGTACGACATACGGCGCACCGACCCGGTCTTAGAGCGCATCAAAATAGTCTCGGTCGTCACCCAACCCGGCTCCATCTGGATGCCTTTCAGGATTGACCCTTGTGTAACACCTGTGGCTGCGAAAATCACATCCGCCGTCACCAGATCGTCGCGCGTGTAAATGCGGTTGAAGTCTGTGATGCCGGCCCTGCGCGCTCGACCACGTTCATCATCATTGCGAAACAGCAATCTGCCATACATCTGGCCGCCCATGCACTTTAGCGCCGCCGCGGCAAGCACGCCTTCCGGTGCCCCGCCAGATCCCATATACATATCAATCCCGGTCGTCGCAGCCTCTGCGCAGTGAATTATGCCTGCCACATCGCCGTCAGTGATCAGCCTTATCGCAGCCCCTGTTGCGCGCAGTTCTTCGATCATCGCTTCGTGCCTTGGCCGTTCCAGCACGCAAACGGTGATGTCACTGGAGGCACATCCTTTTGCCGCAGCCAAAGCGCGCACGCGGTCAGAGGGGCTCATGTTCATTGTCACAGTATCCACCGGATATCCCGGCCCGATCGCCAGCTTTTCCATGTAAACGTCTGGTGCATGCAGCAAAGTGCCGCGTGGGGCCATGGCGATTACGGTCAGGGCGTTCGGCATATCCTTGGCGGTAAGCGTGGTGCCTTCCAGCGGATCAAGTGCTATGTCCACGGCAGGGCCATTACCCGTGCCAACCTTTTCGCCGATATACAGCATCGGCGCTTCGTCCCGCTCGCCTTCACCAATCACAACGACACCCGCAATATCCAGCAGGTTCAACTGATCCCGCATCGCGTTTACCGCCGCTTGATCCGCCGCTTTTTCATCGCCCCGGCCAATTAAAGCAGCCGATGCCAAAGCGGCTGCTTCAGAAACTCGGGCAAGACCAAGCGACAAGAGCCGATCCTGAAATTCTTCAACAGTCGCCATAATGGGGTGTTCCTTTAAACCAGACACAATTGCTGCGTCTCTCCTAGCCTGCCCTGATGGGATTGGGCAAGCTTGGTGGCGCTAACAGTCACACCTCTTCGATGCGGATCGCGACGGGATCGCCTACCAGCACGCCGGTCGCAGCAAAACGGCCCATTGCATGATTAACGTCATCCCGCGTGGCTTTGTGGGTCACGATCAAAACCGGCGCATGTGCCCCTGCATGGCCATATTGGCGCATCCGGTCGATGGAAATGCCAGCGTCGCCCAATGCCGTGGCAATTTTTGCCAAAGCGCCGGGTTTATCCAGCAGGGTCATGCGCATGTAATAGGGGGCAGGTGTCGCTGCCGCCGCCGCAATCGGGGTGGCAAGGCTGGCAGCGGGTCTGCCAAAGGTGGAAAGCCGTGTTCCCCGCGCAATGTCCATCACATCGGCCATCACGGCACTTGCGGTTGGCCCGGCACCAGCCCCCGCACCGCGCATCACGATCTGGCCCACCGCGTCGCCTTCCAGCACCACCATGTTGGTGCCACCTTGCAGTTGCCCAAGCGGGCTGTCTGCAGGCACCAGGCACGGCGTCATACGCTGTTCCAACCCGCGCCCGGTCATCTGCGCCACGCCCAGAAGCTTGATCTTGAACCCCATATCGGCAGCCAGTTTGATGTCGTCTATAGAAATCGCGCCAATGCCTTCCATCTCGACGGCGTCAAAACTAACGCGGGTGCCAAAGGCGATGGCGGCCAGCAATGACAGTTTATGCCCCGCATCAATGCCGCCCACATCAAGGTTAGGGTCGGCCTCCAGATAGCCAAGCTGCCGCGCTTCTTCAAAAACGGTGTCATAGGGCAGTCCGGCACTTTCCATGCGGGTCAAAATGTAATTGCAGGTACCGTTCATGACGCCCATCACCCGCCGCATCGCGTTGCCAGCCAAGCCTTCGGTCAATGCCTTGATAACAGGAATTCCGCCCGCAACAGCCGCTTCAAAGCGAATGACGCGGCCCCGGTCTTCCGCCGCTTCGGCCAGCGATTGGCCATGATGCGCCAGCAACGCCTTGTTTGCCGTCACGACGTCTTTGCCCGAAGCAATTGCAGCCATAGTCGCGTCACGCGCGGGCCCTTCGGACCCGCCTATTACTTCGACAAACACATCGATATCTTCGCGTTTGGCCAGTGTTACGGGGTCGGCTTCCCAGGCATAGCCAGACAGATCGGCATCTCTGTTCTTTGTTTGGTCGAGTGCAGATACGGCAGTGATAACCACCGCGCGTCCCGTCCGGGCCGCGATCAAATCGGCATGGCGCTGAACAATACCAACAACACCGATACCAACCGTGCCAAGCCCGGCAAGTCCAAGACGCAATGGGGCGGGCATAGAATTCTCCGTCATCTATTCTTCTGACGGTGTGTTAGCGGGTTGCGCGCAGGCTTGCAACGAAAGGCCGCACTAGTTTTCTGCGGCCCGTGCACGCAATAACTTGGCGCGCGCCGCCCATGCCTTGGCTGCTGCGTCCTCGGCATCGCCGCCATTGGCTTGCGCCAAAAGGCCGTCCAGCGGAAGCAGATCAAGCGGTTGATCAGACGGCGGAATGCGCGCGCCTGCCTCCAGACCCGGTGGCGGGCTGCACGCGGCAAGCAAAGCCAGCACACCGCCTAATGCTATTCTGGGTAGGGCCACTAGCACACTCCGCGCATCATAGATGTGCACACTACCGCTGACTGGGGTGGCACGGCAATGCCAAACCCCCCGGTTCGCTTTAATGCGCAGGCTTGATGAACGTCCCATTGCGCAATTCGGCCATCGCCTGTTGCAGTTCTGCTTGCGTGTTCATTACGATCGGGCCGTGCCACGCCACCGGTTCCTGGATAGGTGCGCCGGAAATCAGCAAGAACCGAATGCCGTCGGGCCCCGCCTGAACGGTCACTTCGTCGCCGGTGCCAAACTGTATCAGCGTGCGGTCGCCCGAAAGGTCGCGAATATTGACTTCTTCGCCGCGCACTTCCTTTTCCAGCAGCACACCGCGGGGACGGCTTGCGTCGCGAAATGTGCCTGTGCCATCAAAAATGTAGGCAAATGCGCGGCGGTATGTATCGACCTTGAATACTTTGCGAAGCCCCGGAGGCACGTAAATATCCAGATATTGCGGATCGGCAGCAATGCCATCCACCGGGCCGGTTTTCCCCCAAAACGACCCGACGATAACCTTCACGACCGTGCCGTCATCGTCCATAATTTCCGGGATATCGCGACCCTTCACGTCTTGATAGCGCGGCGCTGTCATCTTCAGACTTGCAGGCAGGTTTGCCCATAACTGAAAGCCGTGCATCTGACCCTTGGCATTTCCCTTCGGCATTTCTTGATGCAGAATGCCGCGCCCGGCTGTCATCCACTGCACATCGCCGCCGCGCAGGGTGCCGACATTGCCCAAACTGTCGCCATGATCAACTGACCCGGCCAACACATAGGTGATCGTTTCAATCCCCCGGTGGGGATGCCACGGAAACCCGCGATAAAAGTCTTCCGGGCGGTCATTGCGGAAATCGTCAAACAGCAAGAAAGGATCCATTTGTTCGGGGTTCTGAAACCCAAAAGCGCGGTGCAAATGCACGCCAGCACCCTCCATCGTTGGCATGGCTAGGTTTTGATGAACGATAGGCCGGATTGACATGGTCGCTTCCTTTGATGCGGGTGGGTTGCGTTGAAAATAGCCCGCATTCCTGCCCCCATCAATGCCTGCCCATTGCAGACCTGATGTGCAAATACGCAAAAAACCCCAGATTCCACACCCTGGGTCTCTTTCGATTTCCTGCCTGCCGTGCGATTTACGTGCAGACCCGTCCTGTCATGCAGGTCGGGGCCACAAATCGCGGCCGTGTAATGATGAATTGTTTCAGCGTTATCGGGTTCATGCCAATGTTGAATGCAGGAACATAGGGCGTTTCGGTTTCCACAATCGTGGCATAGTCGGCATCCGACATATTCGGAATGCGCGTCTTCAGGTCTTGCAAAGTTGCGGTGGTCAACTCGGGCAGTTTTAACGCTGTGGGGCCGGGCGAATAAGACCAGAGCACTTCAAACTGAAGGTTGGTCTGCTTGTAGGTAATGCTGGTGATCCGCATTTTTACGTCTTGATCGCGATCAATCAACAGCTCCATAACGTCGCGCAATTTGTCAAAATATGTCATGTCTACGGTTTTCATCTCGCGTGAGATGATATCCGAAATTGTGTAGGATGCTTTTTGCACGGTATTCATCGACCGGAACGAATCCCAGTACACAAACATCGCCAGAAAAGCCCAAAGCAGCACGGGCAGCACGATCACGGTTTCGGCCATAACTGTACCCGTTTCATCACGCGCAAACTGTTTCAGGGTTTGACTTAAGGCAAACATTTACGCGCTCCTTAACTGGGTTCGTTCGAAAACGCAGAGACGGTAACAATCTTAATTCCGCCGCCATTTGTCGTTCTGGTAAGGTCCAGACCGATCCCCGTGGTCGGGAACAAAGCATCAACGATGATGCACGCACGAACCAGCATAAGTTCATTCTCAGCGCCAATTTGTAGGGTCGTGCTAGGCTTTATCGGTAGACTAAGGTCGCGGCATTCCGGGCTGGTTGTGGGCATAATTGCATCGGATGTGCTGATCTTTTGCAATTCAATCATTATGTTTGCAGCACAATTATTGAACACTACCGTACGGTTGCAGATTTCTGTCTTCAACTTATCTGTAGTCACAGGTGATGGGTAATGCCCAAGTCGAAGTTCGCGCATCACAATGTCAACAGATTGTTCCAGCATGATTTTGCGCGTCATGAACAGGCCGCTTTCAAACGACGCCATGAAAATCATCATCAAAACCGGTATCGCCATCACAAATTCTATAGATGCAACTCCGCCTTCATCGCGCCAAGCGCGCAGAAAGCTTTTGCCAATCCGTTTCACTGGGTCAACCTCAGCTGGCTGATGTTGGTTGCAATGGTGCGGAATGCGTCTTTGATCGTGGTGGGAGAGGATATGAAGAAATACGAAGCGCCGGATGAACACTGCGAAATCATCTGTTGCCCAAAAGTGGGCGCATCGAAGGCAATGCCGTAGATCAGCACGTTCGCCTTGGATTTTGCCTGCGAACAGATGGTTTGCAGTTGCGTGTCCATGGTTGTGGTCGGCGTCAGAGCGCGGAAATTCGTCATCCAGGTCGTGTAGAGACTGGATCTGGTCGACGTGCTGGTGCCAAGCGCGCGCGCATATAACTGCCATGCCACGTAGCTTACCCGCAGGTCTGTCCACACTTGCTTCCACGGCAGTTGCGTACCGTTGCTCCATTTTGTTGCCGACCAAGCGCTTGAAACATCGCTGCCATCTATGCACTTGGAGGATGTGCACAGATGAGGCACATAGAACGTTTTAGTTCCCGCACCTGATGGGCGTGTTCCTGTATGCTGTATCGAGTAGTAGCCATCCGTGGCTTTGTAGATGGGCGACATACCATCTTTGTAATCGGTATTCATCCGTTCTTCGGCGAAGTGTTCACCGTCAGTCATCAAAACGATCACTTTCAGCGCTTCGGGATCCGTGTATTCAAATGGACGAACCGCAAACTTAGTTGGAATTGCGCCTGCTCCCGCCAGATCGCTAAACACCGACCGCGATCCTGGGTCAAGCAGGGTCAGGCCCCATTTCAAACCAGCGTTGATCGATGTTGCACCCGTGGCGACCATACCGTCGATGTAGCTTTGCAATAAGGTAATGCTGTTGATCGGCGGACGCATTATATTTGCTGTCGTCGGCGTCTGTGGGCCGCACCACCGGTTCCCGGCAACTGGTGCGTTACTGCTGGGCGCGACATAAGTGGTTGTCGAAGGCACAGTCTGCGAATTGCCGCCGACCCCTGACATTGAAGAATAGGTATCTGCATAAGTGGTGGTCGGCAGTGCCAGGTTACGGTCCATCGACGTGGTTGTGTAAACGCTGGATGGCAAGTCAACGCAGGCTGTTCCAGCAATGCCGGTTGGCAGTGTGACATTATACAATGGGGCAATCGTGGGCCCAAGGTTCACCTGCCCATTGTAGGGCACCAGCCCAATCGAAATACGGTCATCGCCATCGCTTAGCAGTACGGTGTTGACAAATTCTTTGGCTGCCGATTTCAGGTTGGTGATTTTTGTACCTTGCATCGAACCTGACACGTCAAGCACCAGTGCGATTTCAACGTTGGTGATACGCTGCTCCGCGGTTGATACACCGGGGGCGTTTAGAGTGTTAATCCCAATCATGTGCAGGAAAATTGGCTTGGTATCCGCCAACGCCCGAGCGTTAACATTGCGGAAATTCAGACCTTCGGAAACGGTCACTGACTTCAGGTCTTGGGTCAACCCGGCCTTGGCAAAATAGTCCCGAACCACGGCTTCGGGATTAAGGGTTTGCGACAGGCTGGCTGCGGCCAAAGTCGATCTGTCCAGCGTGTTTTGCAATGACGTGCGCGTTGTTTCATACCGCATCAGATCAACGGCAAGCCCGCCCATCATGACCATGACAAGGAACAACACCAGTGCAAAAACCAGCACTGCCCCGTCTTCATCTTTGGCAAATCGCTTGTGCGCAGCAATAACAGCGCCTCGGAAATCATTGGGAATTGAATTACGTTTCAAAATCATGCTCTCCATCACTCGTTCATGCGCACCGACCCGACCACCGTCCGGACAGGCGTCCAGAATCTTCAGGTTCAATGCGCTACTAATCGCCGGGGTAAGGCGGAAATATGGCGGATTGCCGCCGATAGATACGAAATTCGATGTCCGTCGAAACACTTCGTCCCGGCTTGCCTGATTGTTGATTGAACGCTGACATTGGCTGCAAATCCGACCAACGCGCGGCTGACGTATGCGAGCGGCAAGACAGGCAAGCGCGGCCCAACCTTACGC